>CAZXWM010000077.1:3819-13288 GCA_964644215.1 uncultured Phormidium sp. | reverse complement strand
TCTGGACGCCTCAGGCTGAGACGGATTCTCTAACGGCGGATGATTTGTTAAGCTATTATCCCGATTTAGTGATCCTTTAGTCGGCCTTTGATAAAGGTCTGGAAACCCTGGAGAATTAAGGGATGTAGAGGGAGGCGATCGCCGTCAATAATCTGGCGATCGCCTCTATTTTTTGGGAAATTTGCTGGAAATTTGCCTAGCAATGTGAGAAATGTGATATAAAAGGTAAAGTTTTTTAACGCTAACTGAGAGCGCATTTCCTTTGGCCTTGCTGTCCCTGTTCAGGGTGAGCGAGGTGGGAGTGCGATCGCTTTTTTTTGTCTCAAAATTTGCGGATCTTGGCTTTTTAGAGTCTTAATAATTTTTTCGCAAAACAATTGAGCCAAAAAAGTTGACAAATCTCAGGGTTTAGTGTAGCAATCAGCAGAGAGAGTTTTATGACAGCATCGTTGAGCGAAACATCGGCATCGGCCACCCCTTCACTTGATGCCGATATTCGGATTAGGGATATTTTAAACACCTTACCCAAGTCAGTTTTTGTTAAGGATCGTCGTCGAGCCTGGATGACAGTTGCCCGAGATATCCTGTTAGCGGCCGTTGGCTATATCGGAATTGCGATCGCCCCGATCTACCTCCTACCGTTGTTCTGGATCGTTCAAGGAACAGTCTTAACCGGCTGGTTTGTCATCGGTCATGATTGTGGACATCGTTCCTTTGCTCAGCGGAAATGGGTTAATAATTGGCTAGGTCATTTAATGTTTTTGCCGCTACTCTATCCCTTCCATGGCTGGCGGATTCAGCATAATCATCACCACAAACATACCAATAAACTCGGGGTCGATAATGCCTGGGACCCTCTAACCGCTGAGGCCTATGAATCCTTACCGGCGATCGTCCGCTGGCTCTATACTCAGGTGCGAGGACGGTTCTGGTGGGTTGGCTCGATTGGCCATTGGTTAAAAGAGCATTTTATTTGGACTCAATTTTCGGGTCAAGAACGGCAACAAGTCCGCTTTTCGGCCCTATTTGTGATCCTAGTTGGCGGGGCCGGATTAGTCCTACTCGGGACAAACACCGGTTTGTGGGGAGTCGTAAAATTCTGGCTCATGCCTTGGCTGGTCTATCACTTCTGGATGAGTACCTTCACCATTGTGCACCACACGATCCCTGATATCCATTTTCAACCCCAAGATACTTGGCATGAAGCCAACGCCCAACTCTGCGGAACCGTCCATTGTACCTATCCTCGCTGGGTTGAGTTTCTTTGTCACGATATCAATGTTCATGTCCCCCACCATCTCTCAACGGCAATTCCTTGGTATAACTTGCGTTCAGCCTATGAGGTGATTCAGCGAGACTGGGGAGAGTATACCGTGGAGCGACAGTTCTCAACCGCCTTGATCAAAGAGATTACAGACCACTGTCATCTTTATGACGCCAAGCAAGGCTATCAAAGCCTTTAGGGGAGATTGGGGGAGGAGGGAGAGTCGGGAAAAAAGGCAAAAATTCCTGAATTGGGGAGCTTTTTGGGTAACTCTCACGTCACAATGAATGTGATTGCATTCGATGAGGCCAACAAGATATCCTATGAAACCTGTTCTAAAATGGGCGATCGCCGCCCTAGCGGCACTTCAACTCCCCCTGCTGACCCCCAATGCTGCTCGTGCAGACGAGGCCATAAACTCCTTCCAATGTCGCACCAGTGATGGTGTAAATTTTACCGTGGCCCTGTCCAATGGTGGTGAAGACTCCGACCCGATTATTGTTTGGACCAGTGATGCGTTTACCCGAGCCGGTTACCCCCCAGCTCGTCGTTGTGAAGATGTCACTGAACGCTTCAATACCCTATTACGGGAAAATGGCAATAGCCTGGAGAGACTCTATCTCACTGTGGGACGTGTCAATCGACAATCGGTGGTCTGTGCGGTTAATAGTACCCGCTTAGGCTGTAATGCTGACAATGTTCTGTTTACCCTCAGCAATAGCCAACAGACCCCAAACGAGGTCATGGCCAGCTTATCAGCACGGACAACGGGAACCTCGATTCAAGAATCGGGGGGAATGCCCTATGTCAACTTGCAACAATTGGTGAATAATCTCTTTCAACGGTAGGGTTTTATCTTCAGTTTGCGGCCGTTGCTCCCCCAAGGCTCTACTCTCATGATTACGTTCACACCATCCCCCATGTTATGACACAGAGATGGCTGCGTCCCCTGGCGACCCTGATGGCGATCGCCCTGTCCCTCCCTCTAACAGCAGCCCAAGCCCTGACTGAAGAAGAAATTGATGCGGTGGCCTCGATGACGACAGTGGTCATCGGTCAGGGCTTAGAGGAAGGGGATGTCGAAGCCCGCGCTGAATGGCGGCCCGGGTCAGGGGTTCTGGTGGCTCGGGAGGAAGAGTTTTACTATGTTTTGACGGCCCTGCATGTGGTGCGTACCCAAGGCGTGGAATATGGCATCCGCACCAGTGACGGCAAAGTCCATAAAGTCGATTTCCTCAGGAATCAAGACAGTATTCTCTATTTCGGGGAAGAGGTGGGAGACTATGGAGAGTTGATCGAGGGCTATGATTTGGCCATGATTCGCTTCGAGAGCGATCGCGATTATCCTTTAGCCGTTATGGGCCATGCTGAAGATCTCCGTCAAGGCGATCGCCTCTATATCTCGGGTTGGCCTGACCCCGGTCCTGAACAAGCCCGTCGCACCCGGCAAACTGTCAGCGGTGAACTCACGGCCGTTTTCCCCCCCGCCGCCGATGGGGGCTATAGTCTGCTCTATAACCATGACACTCAGGTGGGCATGAGTGGCGGACCGGTGTTTAATGACCAGGGGGCTTTGGTGGGGATTCATGGCCAGGGACCGGCCAATGGTGAGGCCTTTTGTATTGAGCCAGAGTTGAGTCGTGAGAACTCCTGCGGCCTGCGCAGTCTGGATTTTATGGAGGCGTTACGGCGCAACGGCATTTCCCTAAGCTTTGAGAGTCCTCCCGTTGACCCGGATGTGATTGCCCAAGGCCTGGACAACCTAGAGACAGCCGATACCATCAACGACATTTATGCGGACTTCACGAATTTAGAATCCCTACTTCGAGATGGTCCCTCGGGGGGCTGTGACAGTATGCTGCTCGGAGATCCCTGTGACGGGTTTTAAGACCGGGTGTATCAAATAAGCTCTAAAAACGATATCGTCAACCTGTTGGTGTGTGGAGAACTCGGGCGTATGCAAGGTTTGCTGATGGATGTCTGGGGACGAGGGGGTCCCTGGATTGCCTCAATTGGCTTAGGTCTGATCTGTTGTCATGGGCGATCGCCGGCACAGGGGACTCCCAGTTACGCCTCGTTACCGCCTCAGGAATCCCGAATCCTGCGGCAGAAATTGCCCCCAGAGAGGTTTGTCAAACAGCAGTCAGATGAGGTTGATGTTGCTCCGGTTGGGCGCGATTCCCGGCTTCAGCCGGGCTTAGCTCAAGGCTCGGTCACATCGGTGTCTGACCTGGCGGATGTAACGCCGACGGATTGGGCCTATCAGGCCTTGCAATCGTTGGTAGAGCGCTATGGCTGTGTCACGGGATTACCGGGGGGCGGGTTTCAGGGGCGGCGATCGCTGACTCGTTATGAGTTTGCTGCCGCCTTAGATGGCTGTTTACAGGCTTGGGGGGAGCGGCGATCGCTCGCGGATCTCTCGCCCGAGGAATGGCAGACCTTAGAACGACTCCAGAGAGATTTTGGCGGGGAACTTGAGGATTTAGGCGATCGCGTGGTCGGCCTAGAGCGCCAAATTGCTCAGTTAGAGGCCCAGGAGTTCTCCCCCACCCTCGTTATGGGGGGGGAGTCGATTATTGCCCTTTCAGCGGGATTTGCTGGCAATGATAATAGTGGTGATGCTACCAACCCGGTGTTTACTCATTTGAGCCGTTTGGGGTTTGTCTCGTCCTTGACGGGGCGCGATCGCCTCAGACTGGAGTTTCAGGCCTCCAATTTTGCCAATCGCGGTTTTGCCAGTCCCGAGGGATTCAATTCAGACATGGCGTTGCTCTCGTTTCAGGGCAACACAGATAATCAGATCCAACTGAGTCGCTTGGAATATCGCGTCGCACTGAGCGATCGCTTTGTCATCACCGCTCGTCCCGTGGGATTTAGTCTCAGCAGTGTCCTCACTGCCAACTCCCCCTATTTTGATGCCGGACGAGGGGCAATTTCCCGCTTTGCTGAAGCCAGTCCCGCCTTCAAACTCGGTCGCCTCGATGCCGGAGGGGGGTTTGATTGGCTCATCAGTGATACGGTACGGCTTCAGGGGGCTTATGGAGTTCGCAATGCCAATCGCTCCCAAGAGGGGCAAGGGCTGTTTAATAGTGATCACTCGGCCTTTGGGGTACAACTGTTCTTGAAACCCGCGCCGACGGTTCTAACAGGGATTTCTTATCTCAATGCCTATTCGGGGAATGGTCGTCTCGATACCTTTACGGGCAGTTTCTTGGCTGATACTAACTCGTTTATGAATGAGCCGGCCCGGATTCAGGGGGTCAATGCCACGCTACAATGGCGCGTGGTTGATCATGTGACGTTTTCGACTTGGGGAACCTGGCTTTTTAGTGATGCCATCGACTCCGATCGCTCAGCAACGACCACGAGTTACTTATTTGGCTTAAGTTATGCCGATCCATTTCAACGAGAAGGGGATTTAGTGGCCTTATTAGTCGGTCAGCCGTTGCGAGTGGTGAGTGGGACCGGATTACCCTTTGGCGAGGATGAGGATACCTCGTTACATATTGAGTTGTTTTATCGCCTACGGCTGAGCGATCGCATTTCGATTACACCAGGGGTATTTGTGGTCACCAATCCCGAACATAATGCCGACAATCCGGCGTTAGTGGTGGGAACTATTCGCACCACTTTTCGCTTTTAAGGGTCTATTTCTCCATATTTAATACCAATGAAACCTCATGTTTTGGGTTTAATACTGCTGCTAACGGCATCCTTGACTGGGGGATGTCATTTGATGGACACCAAGAGTCCTAAACATCTCCGAAGCGGAAATGTCCTGACAGCTAGGGGTGATGAGGATATCCAAGCCTTGGAGGTAACGGCCCATGATCAGGTAAATGCTTATCGTCAACGTCAAGGATTGTCTCCTCTTGAACTTGATGAACGTGTTAGTGCGATCGCGCGTCGTCATTCCCAGGATATGGCTTCAGGAGAAGTTCCCTTCAGTCATGATGGGGTTGAAGACCGTTATGAGGCAATTGGTGAGTTAATTTCCTATCGACAAGTGGCGGAAAATGTCGCCTATAATTTTGGTCATTCTGACCCGGTTCAGCAAGCGGTTGATGGTTGGATTGAAAGTCCGGGTCATGAACGCAATATGACTGGAGACTATGAACTCAGCGGTATGGGGATTGCCGTTAATGCTGAGGGTGAATACTATTTCACTCAGCTATTTGTTCGTCCTCGTTAGCGGTGCGTTCGGGCAAATTTCACATCTTTGCTAAAGGTTAAAAATGGATAGATGCCGGGACGCACCCTACCGTTAATTGACCTCGAGAAAGCGACGAATCTGCTGCAATAGCCGCTCAATTTCTGCCTCGTCGGTGAAGTAATGGACACAGGCTCGCACACAACTGGGGTCGAGAATTGTCCGTACCATCACCCCTTGGTCTTGCAAAAACTGCACCAGGCCCTTATGTTGCCCAGACTCCAAGATAAATGAGACTAACCCCGCTTCAGGAGGTGCCGTTCGTAAACAGGTAACTTGGGGAATCTCCCGCAAGCCTTGCCAGAGTCGTTCACTCTGGCGACAAATCTGCTGATAGCGTTCTGCGGCTGTTCCCCAACCCCGATGGACGGCGATCGCCTCTCGTAAGCCCACATATAAAGGATAGGCCGAGGTGGCAATCTCATAACGCTGAGCATCGGCTTTCCAGCCGGTGGGATTGCCGGTTCCATCCATCGTAATGCCACGCCAACCGATAAAGGTGGGGCGCAGACTGGCCATGGCCTCGGGGTGACAGTAAAACCCACCCACGCCAGCGGGGCCACAGAGCCATTTATGACCGGTAAAGGCATAGTAATCCACCCCAGAGTCGGCTAACTCTAGCGGTAATACCCCCACGGACTGGGCCGCATCGGCTAAGACGCGAATCGGCTCCCCGAACTGGGTTTCCACCTGACGACAGGCGGCGACAATCTCTTTAAGGGGTAACACTTGCCCGGTATTCCAGAGAATATGACTCAACACCACTAAACGAGTGTGCGGCGTCAAAGCCTGGGCAATCACCTCAACGGCTTTCTGGTTGTTTAGAGTGGCTTGCAGGGGACAGATATCAACATCAATGCCAAAGCGATGTTGAAGTTCCTTCACCGTCGCCACCACCCCAGGATGTTCGCAGTCGGTCATCAGCAGGCGATCGCCCGGCCGCCAATCAATCCCCCACAGAGCGATATTACAACCGACCGTCACATCCTCCGTCAAAGCAATGGTGTCGGCTGTTACTCCCAACTCCTGGGCGATCGCCTCTCGGGTACTCTTAGCACAATCCTGAGCCCAAGCATTGGCCTGAGCCGAAAACGGACCAATCTGCTGCACCCACTCATAGGCTTGCCGAATCGCATCGATGGCCCTCTGAGATAGAGGCCCCTGACCGCCATAATTGAGATAGGTTTTGTTACTCAAGGCTCGAAACTGTTGTCGTTGTTGTTGAGACACCGTTGCTCTTATTAGTTGTTGTTTCTAGGGATAGAAGCGCGTGCAGTTACCAATCTTATCAACTACCCCGTCACGACCGACGCGAATATAACCCATCGCTGGCTGTTCAATGGGTAACCAGAGATAGCCTGCTTCATCAGTGGTGACATTGGTACTACCGAGGATAATCGCGGCCCCCTCGTTGAGAAAGCGTACAATCTCACTGTTGGGATTATTGGCCCGGTAAACATTTAGGCCATCAGGAGTCACCACATTACGAGCGAGAGTTACATCTGGACACATCGCTGGCTGGAAGCGGGCCGCCCTCGCCGGCTGTTGAGCCACCGGCTCATCGGAGTCCCCATCACATACATAGCTAGACCAAACATAGCCACGATAGTCAGAAGTTGCCACGGGTTGCCAGCTTCCAGCCGGGGCTGCCACTCGTTCGAGGGAGGCGCCATTATTGAGAATCGTCAAGACTCGGCCACCGGGGGTTTCCCGCAGGTTTAAGCGTGGGCCGGGAGTGCAGACATGGGCTTCGTTGGGGTAAGACTGAGCGATCGCCCCATTACCCCCCATTAAGACGGTTCCAAGAGCAAGAGGGAGAAAAGCAAGAGGAAATTTCATGGTATCAGGAGCTTCAAGGCTCTTTAACGCAGTTGCTATGAATTTTAGCTGACCTGTTGCCTAATCCAAGACCCTTAAGACAAATTTATTAGCCGACCCCCCTCACGACAGGACTGAGATAGGCCCTGCAACACTCGTACCAACTGCGCCCCCACCCAACCGGAGGAGCGATCGCAGTTCTGACCCGTTGCCATCCCCTCTAGGAAGCGATCGCAGACCCGTCGTAGCGGTTCCCCAGGAGTCACCTCAATGGCTTCAGGAGTGACTGCACTCGGCTGCCATCTCCCAGCATCATCCTGAGTCAATTGTCCCTGAATGAACGTCAACGGATTAGCTGCTAGTTCGTCAAACACCAGAGTTCCTGCATCTCCAACCACGGCTAACCGTCGTTGTTTATCGGGGTTCGCCCAACACAGATGAATCGTCGTCTCGACGCCACTGGGATAGACTAATCGCGCCCAGGCTACATCGGCCAAACCATCGGGAAACAGATGTTGCGAAGCCCTATTTCCCTGAGATTGCAGCCAAATCTTGCCGGTTCCTTGCACCATTACCGGAAACTCTCCGAGCCAGTGATTAAAAATCGCGATATCGTGAATGGCTAAATCCCAGAGCGCATCGACATCATCGCGCACGGGACTTAGATGAGTGCGGGCGGCGTAACCATAGCGGAGTTTTCCGAGGCGACCTTGACGCAGCAGCTCAGCCCCCTGTTCAACGCAAGGATGGAAGAGATAGGTATGGTCGATATTGAGCAGTCGTTGCTGTTTTTGGGCTAACTCCCAGAGGGCGATCGCCGTCTCGTACTCGAGGGTTAGGGGTTTCTCGGCTAAGACATGATAGCCTCGTTCGAGAGCCTCGCGAATGGTCGTTTCATGGTCGGTGGCGGGGGTGGCGACAATGACTCCCTGAGCGGGCAAGTCTTGGCTGTTGTGCCAATCTTGGCTCAGCATCACTCCAGCCGCTTCTAGGTTAAAGCGTTGATTGACGGCTTGGAGACGCTGGCGATCGCGATCGACCACTGCCAGCAAGTCGCCTTGGGGATGTTCTAAGATATTGCGAATCAGGTGATTGCCCCAACGACCCGCGCCAATGATAATAATGCCTGTCATAACTGTCTCAGAAGAGGTGAGCCTGAATTCTGTCACGATTGAGAAACTGGCGACTGTGGGGACGGTTCAGCTTCCGATAAGGCCACAAAGGCCTCTCGGGCCGCCGCCTGTTCCGCCGCTTTAATCGAGCGCCCCGCTCCCCGGCCTAGACAGCGGTCATTGAGCCAGACTTCAGCCAGGAAGCGGCGATCGCTATTATGTTCTCGTGTCTCTTGTTCAACCACACGATAGTCTGGCAGTTGCCGATAATGGCCCTGAGTCCATTCTTGCAGAGCCGCCTTATAGTTTTGTCGCGCCGGATCTTGGCGAACTTGTTCAGCAAGCGGACGAAAGGGTTTATCGAGCCAGGGGCGCACCAAACTCGTATCATGGCGACTTAGATAAAGGGCCGCCGCCACCGCCTCTAGGGCATCGGCTAAGCGAGAACCATAGCCGGCCTTATCGCCGCTGGCACTCCCTCCGACTAACAAATAGCGCTGAAACCCATAGGATTCGGCAATTTCGGCTAAGGTGCGATCGCTCACCAGAACCGAACGAATCGCGGCGTAATCTCCCACTTTAGCATCGGGGTAATTTTCCCAGAGAAACTCAGCCGAGGCCAGCCGAATCGCCGCATCGCCGATAAACTCCAGGCGTTCGTAGTTGCGAGTCGGGGATACAGTTGGGTGAGTTAACGCCGTATCCAAGAGATCCCAGTCAATGGAGGAGTCTTGAGCTAAACCCAACTTAAGAATGAATTGATGTAACGCGTCTTGACGGCGGGGATGCAGGGCAACCATAGGGAGTGCGGGAGAAATCAGGCTATGAAAGGGGGTAGAGAAAGTAGTCGTAAGCCGGGTTCTGTTCTCTCCCATTGTCTAGGACCTTGTCCACAACAATGAGACGGGCAGTTATCTATCTGGGACGTTTGTTACCAAACGCCTCAAGCGGTTCTCCAACATCGGAACCGGTAAAAGACCAACCGTAGTTCCGGCGACCTTGCACCCACTCGGGGTTTACCGAGCCAGTACCTCTCGATACTGCTGGTGCGCTCTTACCGCACCT
>CAZXWM010000077.1:0-3809 GCA_964644215.1 uncultured Phormidium sp. | reverse complement strand
GACGGTAGCGGCTTGCCACTACCGTCTGACAAGGCGGTATGTTTCTGTGGCACTTTCCTCACGCTCACGCGCACTGGGCGTTACCCAGCAAGTTTGGTCTTTCGGGTGCCCGGACTTTCCTCAACCTGACTCAAGTGCTGGACTCGGCCAGATCGCAACTGCCTCACCTACTTTCTCTGCTCTTAGTGTGACAGGAGATCTGGCCGGGTGACAAGCTCTCGACGGTGCGACCGGATGTTTGGGGTTGAGTTGCCAGAAGCCTGTCTCACACCGTTGCGTGTTCAACGCGAAAGACGTTACTAAACAGGTTGGCGACGATTTGTTTCCCTTCTTGGGTCACTTCGAGATATTTAAGTCCTTCTTTAATGTAAGGATAGACCCCGTTCCAATAGAACTTGGGATAGCCATTGCGTAGGTCGCCAGGGGTTTTATAGCCTAGGGCCTTGTTGGTTCCGGTTTCTTCAAATTCGTAGAAGAGGGCGCTAATTTTTTGCAAATAGCGGGGGTCACTCAGTTGTCCGATCAGATCCGCCGCGCGGACTAGGCCTGGGAGATTGTAGATATCTTGGTGATCTTCTCCCGCAGGAACGGGAAACCGTGTCAGTTCCATGCTGCTGCGGATGAGTTCGGCATCAATGAGGCGATGCCCTCCAAACCGTTCGTCGATAAACAATTTACCGCGATCAACATGATAGGGGGTTAGGGCCGCATCCGTAGCACCGGGGGCTAGGTAGACCATGGTGTCGTCAATTCCTGTCGAATAGAGTCGCCGGGTGGGGTCGTCTTTGCGACAAACTCCTTTGACATAGCCAATGTCATGACAAAGGAGGGCGATGGTGAAATGGAGCCAATCCTCGCAGGAGACGCCTCCTTCGCGGATATGTCGTCCTCGGAGGATATCTTGCCCGACTAGGGTGACAAAGATTGTATGTTCGACGTTGTGATAGAGGGCATCGCTGTTGGCAATGTTTTCCAATGCCATACCACCCGCCCAGCCGATAATCTCGGCGTAGTCAGACTTGAGTCCGCCGTAGGTGCGGTGGTAGTTGTCCTGAAGTTTGGGGACGAACCGGTCGATGAGTAACTCGGTTGCATTAAACATCGCCTGTTTTCCTTTCCTGTTTCTCGTGGGGAGTCTGGGTCACAAGCTATTGTGATGGGCTACTTCTAGTCCTCTATTTTAACAAGTTACCTCCCCGTCAGAGCGATCGCTCGTGCAAGATACCCAACCCCGACGCACGGCGTGCAGGAGTCGGTTCAATAGGGTGTAGTCGGCTTCGGTGAGGCGATCGCTCAATAGATAGGAGCGCAGTTGCAGGCGATCGGCTTGGGTGAGTTTGCCATTTTCCCAAACTTGGAAGAAAAAGTCAGACAAAGTTGGGAGTGAGGGTAAAAATGAGTTTGTCATTATCTTAAGAGAATCTTCTATCTACTTAATGATGCGGCCGCTCGTTGCATCTAGCCGCGATCTCGTACAGGAGAGTCGGTAATCGCGATCGCCGAATGACGTAACTCGAATCGCTTAAAATCGTGATGGGGATCGCCTAAAATTTGCGATCTCTGTCACAACAATTCTCTCAAATATCTGTGACTGAAGTTACAAAAACATCAATCTTCATAAACGATTCATTTTCTTAACATTAGGTTGCGCTTCGTTGCGGTAATTGTCAGCAAACTCTGACCTAAAAAGCCGGAAATCTTGGCCCAGCAAAAAACCCAGCTCCGCAGAACTGGGTTTACCACTGGTTCTCGTTCACTTCTCGTTCACTTCTCGTTGCCCACGGTGAGCCTCTGCCTCCCGTTCAGGCGGCAGAGCCGCCGAGCATCATGTGTTCACTTCTCGTACTTCTCGTTCCTTGGCTCCGCCAAGGAATGCCCACGGTGAGGCTCTGCCTCCCGTTCAGGCGGCAGAGCCGCCGAGCATCATGTCACGGCACAGCCGTAACACGAGAGAACGAGAACGAGAAGATACGAGGGGTTAGTATTTGGGAACCGAGGCGTCAATCTCCTCGCTCCAGGCGGCAATACCACCCTTAACATTCGTTCCCTCAATTCCCGCTTCCTTGAGAATCGATAAGGCCTTAGCCGATCGCCCTCCGAGCTTACAATGAGCAATCAGGCGCTTGCCATCAAGCATCGACTTAATCGTCTCAACCCCGTCACCATCCTCAATCTCAGGCAAGGGAACCAAGGTTGAGCCTTGAATCTTGCCAATTTCATACTCATTGGGATTGCGAACATCCACGAGAACAAAGTCATCAGAACCGCTATCGATAAGCGCCTTCAATTCCGAGACTGTCATTTCTTGAAGATCCATTTTTTGTTTATTTTCCTCTGCTTTGGCCTGGGGAATCCCACAAAACTGCTCATAATCAATGAGCTTGTCAATTTTGGGGCGTTCGGGATTCGGTCGTAACTTCAATTCACGGAACGACATCTCCAAAGAATTATACAGTAACAACCGACCACTCAACGTCGTTCCCCGGCCGAGAATAATCTTCAGGGTTTCCGTGGCTTGAATCACCCCAATCATGCCCGGTAAAATCCCTAAAACGCCTCCTTCGGCACAAGAGGGAACCATTCCTGGCGGTGGGGGTTCGGGATATAAATCCCGATAGTTGGGGCCACCTTCATAGTTAAACACCGTCGCCTGGCCCTCAAAACGGAAAATAGACCCATAGACGTTGGGTTTGTTGAGTAAGACACAAGCGTCATTGACGAGATACCGCGTCGGGAAATTATCGGTTCCATCGACGACAATATCGTAAGGCTCAATGATATCTAGGGCATTCTCTGAGGAAAGGCGAGTTTCATAGAGATTAACCTGACAATCGGGGTTAATTTCCTGAATGCGAGTCTTGGCTGATTCAATTTTCGGTTTCCCCACCCAAGAGGTTCCGTGAATCACTTGCCGTTGTAGATTTGAGTTATCCACAACATCGAAATCGACAATTCCCAGGGTACCGATTCCAGCCGCAGCCAGATAGAGCAACAAGGGAGATCCGAGTCCCCCTGTGCCGATACAGAGAACTTTGGCGGCTTTGAGACGCTTTTGCCCTTCTAATCCGATTTCGGGCAGGATGAGATGGCGTGAATAGCGTTCATAGTCGGCATTCGTCAGTTGAATTTGCTCTAAGTTTGGATTGAGCATGATGATGGGTTTAAGCGGTGCTAGAGTCGAGGTCTTTGTTTTGTTCAGTCTATTATTCTAGCGACTGCGATCGCCTTCGACGCATCCCGTTACCAAACGTTAAGCCTCTGAGGAGATCTCCAGGAGAACCCTCTGAAACTGCCGTGTCTCATCGAGTTGCCAGCACTGACTATCCCAGGCTACCGCATCACGAACCGCCAGAATCAGATAATAGTACTGTGGCCAGGCCCATTGGCGATCGCATTCGGAGGGAATCGCCTCATGATTAGGATGAGAGTGATAAATCCCGAGAATTTGCCAATGGCGATCGCGGGCCGTCTTCTGGGCTGCTAACATCAGTTCCGGAGCGATGGTATAGCGGCGTTCGGACGTATTCCAATCCTCAACATCTTCAAACTGCACGGCTGACTCCTCATCCCAAGCATTCTCAGCCGGCCAGACCTCTGTCACTCGTGCCTGTTCCCCCACATGGGTTCCCAGCAGCAAGCCACAGCATTCACGAGGATAAGCCATTTCCCCATGACGCTGAAGTTCCTGTAACTGTTGGCTAGAGATGTTGATCGCCATAAAATTTTGACACTTTAAAACTTACCCCAAAAAGCCAATAAACTCTTGCCAGAAGAGGGCGACCATAAAGGTACGCCCCTACGCCTCTTGC
>CAZXWM010000076.1:0-13300 GCA_964644215.1 uncultured Phormidium sp. | reverse complement strand
TTCTCATGTCCATCGATGAGAATCTGGTGGAACTGAGCAACGGCTGTATTTGTTGCACCATCAATGATGGCTTAGTTGATGCTGTGTATCGTGTCTTGGAACGAGGCGATCGCATCGACTGCCTCATCATTGAAACCACCGGAATTGCCGATCCCCTGCCGATTATGTTGACCTTCCTCGGTACCGAATTACGAGACTTCACCCGCCTCGACTCGGTTCTCACCACTATCGACGCAGAAACCTTCACTCCAGACTGTTTTGACAGCGAAGCCGCCAGCAAGCAAATTATCTACAGCGACATTATTCTGCTCAATAAAACCGATCTCGTTCCCGAGGACAAACTCAGCAACCTCGAACAACAACTGCGGCAAATCAAAGAGGGAGCGCGAATTATACGTTGTCAATTTGGCGAAGTTCCCCTACCCCTCATTTTAGACATTAACTATAACCATCCCCAAAACTATCAACGGGAAATTGACGAAGAAAAGGCTCACGAGCATGATCACGAGCATGATCACGCTCATCATCACGAGCATGATCACGAGCATCCCCACGAGCATCACCATCACCATTCGAGCCATCTCGATAACGATGGCTTTGTCTCGATTTCCTTCCAAAGCGATCGCCCCCTCTCCCTAGAACGCTTCCAAAACTTTCTCGATCATCTCCCCCCGTCTATTTTTCGAGCCAAAGGAATCCTCTGGTTTCAAGAAAGCCAGCAAAAACACATCTTTCAACTTAGTGGAAAGCGTTGTGTCCTCAATGTCGATGACTGGAAAAACGCCCAACCCAAAAATCAAATGGTCTTCATTGGTCGCCACCTCGACGAAACCCAGCTCCGAAATAGCCTCAACGACTGTCTAAACGCCGGACTAAACGCCGAAGTTCTCAGCGGGTAATCCTGGTTCCTTAAAACCGTTCCTTAAAACTAGGTAAAAAAAAGGTTAAAACCTGGCACAAAAAAAATTCCTGTGTTAAGCTAATAAAGGATTAAGTTTTGTGAACTTAATGACTCATTGTCTAATTCCTGAGCCTTAATCCGCCCAAGAATGAGACAAACTGTGATTAATTAGCAACACTTTTTTGTTGTCCAATTTCCATCAATTCTGGTTTCTGACCCATTAGCCTTAAGCCTTTGTTCTAATGACTTTAGACAGTTCCAGCAATCTCACAACCAACGGCCAGTCCATTCCCTCCAATCTCAACTCAGTTAGCAACTCAATTCCCCCAGCCACCCGCGCCAGTGTTTCAAAAGCCGAAATGGAACAAGCCGTGCGGACCTTGTTAATCGGACTCGGAGAAGACCCCGATCGCGAGGGACTAAAAGACACCCCCAAACGAGTCGTCAAAGCCCTACAATTTCTCACCCAAGGCTACGACCAATCCCTCGAAGAAATCATCAATGGAGCCGTCTTTCACGAAGACACCGACGAGATGGTTTTAATTCGGGACATTGATATTTTTAGTTCCTGCGAACATCACATTTTGCCCATCATTGGACGAGTTCATGTCGCCTACATTCCCAACGGACGGGTAATTGGATTGTCTAAAATCGCCCGCATTTGTGAAATGCACGCCCGCCGTCTGCAAGTGCAAGAGCGACTCACCGCCAGCATTGCCGAAACCCTACAATCCGTGTTACAACCCCAAGGGGTCGCAGTGGTCGTCGAAGCCACTCATATGTGTATGGTGATGCGAGGAGTTCAAAAACCCGGTTCCTGGACTGTCAGCAGTGCCATGCGAGGTGTCTTTGCCGAAGATGGACGTACCCGCCAAGAGTTTATGAGTCTGATTCGCCATAGTCCCGCCTTCCACTAAACGTCCTCTTGGGGAACAGGGCGCACACCATTTGCGGATTTCCCCGACTTGGTTTCTGTTCCCTGTTCCCCATTCCCTTCTTCTGCCTTTTGCCTCTTGCCTCTTGCCTCTTGCCTTCTTCTTGCCTATGTCTAATGTCTGCCTGATTGCTGGCCCTTCCGGAGTGGGAAAAACCCACTGGATTGCCCAACAATTACAACAGTATCCTCCTAGTCAGGCGATCGCCTACCTCAATCTCGGGGCGGGTTCCTTTCCCCTCGATGCCAATTATTTAAAGACCCTGCACCCCAAACTCGACTGTTTGAGTGACGAGAATGCCCCAGTGAAGCTAGTCGAACATCAAGGTGCTAAAAATCCCATTTATATCGAAGTTGGCTTTCATATCGCCCTAGACTCCCTGGTTTTGCCCCTCGTCGATTGTCATAATATCGTCCTGGTTCCCTGCAAAAGTCCCGAAAGCGACTGGCATCATTGGCCCGAAGCTGACGAGGTGATTGTAGGTGTTGGAACCAGCAACGAGTCCATTGTCAACTTGCAAATGCAGCGAGCTTTACTATCTGGAGAAGTCTTCGATCCGCCGAGTTTGGATATTTTTTGGCAAGAGTTAATCCAAGGTGCTTATGGCTCCCTTAAACGGGCCAAAGCCATTTTTAATATCGCCGATGGACAGACCTTTTTATTTAATTTTATCTCGGGCTTAGAGGGCAGTGACTATCGCCCCCTGGATGTTCCCTTATGCTTAGATGGCCGCCCTCAGAGGTTTAGTGGCTTAGAAATTGTTGGCGAAGACTTGGACGGAGCCGGGATTACCGAAACTCTACAAGATTGTTTTGTTGCTGATGAGATGCTAGTCCAATATCAAGCCTATTTGAAAACAGCACAGGAGACCGATATAAGCTAACATAAAAAGTTAAAAATGTCAATAGTTTTATTGAAAAAATCTCATTAGTTTAGAGCTTAAAAATATCTCTTGACTTACAACTTTGACTGGAGTTTATGCAAACCATGAAGATTGCCGTTTTATCCTGTATCCACGGAAATTTAGAAGCCCTAGAAACGGTCTTAAATGACGTTGAAGCCCAGGGGTGCGATCGCATCATCTGTTTAGGCGACTTAGTGGGCTATGGCCCCTATCCTAACGAAGTCGTCGATCGCATTCGTAGCCTAGAGATTCCCACCGTTCAAGGCTGCTGGGATGAAGATATCGTCGAAGGCCTCAACGCCTGCGAATGTAGCTATCCCTCCCTATTAGCCGAAAAACGGGGGCTTCGGGCGCATGAATGGACGAATCAAGTGGTTCGAGATGACGTGCGGGATTATCTAGCCCAGCTTCCCCTCAGCCTACGAGACGGAAACCTCTGTTTCGTTCATGGAAGTCCCAACAGCCAACATGAGTATTTAATGCCCGAATTAGACAGCTTTATCGCCCTAGAACGGGTGTTATCCACAGAAGCCGATGTCTTGTTTTGTGGACATACTCATGTCCCCTACGTGCGATCGCTCGACGACGCGAACATCTCAATTTCCGTCAAACAAATTCACCCTGAATCCTCCCAATCCACTCCCGTCAAACAGAGCCTATCGACTCCCATCAAACGTCTCGTGAACGCCGGTTCCGTTGGTGAACCCCGCCACGGTCGCCCCAACGCCACCTACGTCATTTATGATAGCCAAAGCGAAGCCGTCGGCTTACGGGAAATCCCCTATGACTACGAGAAAACCTGCGCCGCCATTATCGAACAAGGACTCCCTAAAATCTTTGCTTGGCGGCTCTGCCAAGGTTTAGAATTTGCTGAACAGGCTGATGACCCTCAGCATTTATGTCAACGCTAATTTTTCAGAATCATTCTATCTTGTTCAACCTGACGTAATGAGAGTATTTACGCTTTGACTGACCTATTATTGGAATCATCCCATTGGGCAATTTTAAGTGGCATAGAAGGCAATTTAACCGCCTACAAGGCTGTTTTAGACGATATCCACCAACAAGCCATTCCCGTTGACGCGATTTATATTCTCGGCGACGTTGTTGGCCTCCATCCCCAATGTTCAGAACTCTTAGCACAGTTGCGATCGCCCCAAACCGGAGAACCCACACCGCAAATTTGCACCGGCTGGTGGGAAGAACAATGCTTTAACCTTCACGGATTGGGGCCAGATCCCCAAGGTTTAGCCTTAAAAGAGCGATATGGGGATGAGGTGGTTGAGGCCCTGTGGAACGCGGTTCCTCGGGAAGATGTAGAGTGGTTGCGATCGCTCGATTTTGGCTTTTTAGAGTTAGACAGTCTCCTCATTCATGGAAGTACCGTGAGTTGTGATGACGAACTCACCCCAGACACCCATCCCAGTGTCTTACTCGATCGTCTCATCCGGGCCGATGCGAACCAGCTTTTTTGTGGACGTTCCGGGTTAGCCTTTGAGTATTGTTTTGAATCGGGAAAAATTGCCTCCAAAGTCACCACATTAGAAGGCAACGAAGCCCCCATTAACCAATCTTTAAAACCCCGCAAAGTGGTCGGAGTCGGTAGCGTTGGACGGATTCCCAATCAAGCCAGTTATTGCTTATATTTTCCTAATACCAATAACGTCGAATTTCGCTCTATTTCCTATTAGGACGGGCGACCACAAGAGTCCTAAATCTTTTCAATTGCGATGATTGTTATCATAATGCAGCCTTGCACCAGCCCAGAGGAGTTTTTCGCGTAGCGTTTTGAAATAGGAATAATCCTCTCTTAAAATCAAAAAATTCGCTTGACAATCCGCCATTTTCACATCCACTCGTTGTCCGGGCCAAATTGCTGTCGCTAACGCGCCATCCATCCAGAGTTTTGTATTTAAATCCCGATCTTCAAGGGGCCAAATACTGACCACCACCCCCGGCGGAAGAATCAGAGGGCGACTCGATAGACTCAGTGGACAAATTGGCGTCACGGCGATCGCATTCATCCCAGGGTGCATAATCGGGCCATTCGCCGACACCGTATAACAAGTAGACCCCGTGGGAGTCGCCACCAACAACCCATCCCCCTGATATTGATCGACAATTTCCCCATCAACCTCCATCTCCAGAATCGAAGTGAGCATTCGATCGACCGCCGCTGGCTTAATGCACATCTCATTTAACGCCAGATAGCGATCGCTCACCGGTTCTCGATTCAGGCGATCGCCCTCAAACAACGCCGCCTCCAACATCATCCGCGACTGAACCGCAAAACGATCCTCCAACAAACGATCCCAGACCGCTTCCGTCTCCTCGAAACTAGCAAAGGGTTCCGTCAAAAACCCCAAATGTCCGCCCACATTCACCGTTAACAGGGGAATCCCCTCCGGTGCTAAATGGCGGGCCGCCGTCAGGGCCGTTCCATCGCCCCCTAAAATAATCCCCAAATCAATCGTCTGAGTCGACGACGCTAGAAACACCGGATAAGGATTATCCTTGGGGCCACTCGGTCCTAAAAGCACATGACAGCCTCGTGCTTCGAGTTCCTTCGCACAGCGTTCAGCCCACTGTTTACTCAACGAATCTCCCGCCTTATGAGCAATAATGACTTGTTTAAGTTCCACAGTCTATCGTCGTCCTATCGATTATCGATCAGCTTGAACCCTAGCCGCCAGAGTAGATAACTTGTCCCCCTCAGAAGTCCGGCCAGATATCCAAAGAATTGAGCTGCTGATCCGGCTCCAAATAAGCAGAACGTGGCGGATTCAGGCGATCGCGTAACGTCGATCCCGTATAGCCCGTCGCCAACCAAACCAAGGCCCGCACCCCATCGCGAATCGACTTATCGAGGGGTTCAGGAGCCAATCCCGAGGGAATCGCAACCGGGCGAAAACTAATATCCCGGCTTCCCAGAACAATCTCACCAATCGCCGAAGCGCGACGCATATGATAATCCGACGTAATCAGGTAAATACTGCGGATATCACGCGATCGCAACTCATCGACCAACGTCGTGAAATTCGTCACCGTATCCACCGCATCATAATTCAAATCGAAACGTTGGCGAGGAATCCCCGCCTCCGCAAACACCCATTCAGCATATTCGGGATTACTTCCCCCCGACACCCAAACCGTTAAGTTGGGATGAGTACGAGCAAACTTGGCCGCGAACACCTCTCGATCCGGCGAGCCTCCAAGAACTAACACCGCCTGGGGAACCCGATTCCAGCGTAGATAGAGGCGGAACCCTCCCCAACCCAACCCTAACAGCGTCATCAGGGCCAAGAGCCTGACCCCGAGCTTGACACGATTGAATTTAAGTCGTTGTCGCCGTTGAAGACGACCACCATGTAACTGCATTGGCGATAACTGCATAACCGATCGCCCTCCCCTACCGCTGTTCTCGGGGAACAAACGTGCGATCGCGTTCTCCCACATAAATCTGAGTCGGGCGGAAAATGCGGTTTTCGTTCAATTGCTCCTTCCAGTGAGCCAACCAACCCGCCACACGGGCGATCGCAAACAACGGCGTAAACAGATCCGTCGGAATCCCCAACTTGCGATAGACCAAGCCCGAATAGAAATCCACATTCGCGTAAATTCCCTTCTCGCCCAAGCGATCCTCAACCACCCGTTCCACCTCCACCGCGATCTCATAATAGCGATCGCCGCCGAAGCGATCGAACAGTTGCTCCGCCAAATCCTGCAAAATCCTGGCCCGAGGGTCTTTCACCTTATAAACTCGGTGGCCAAAGCCCATAATCTTGCGTTTCTGGCGAATACAATCATCCAAATAGGCCGACACATTCTCCACCGCCCCAATTTCTTCAAGCATTTCGATGACTTCCTCATTCGCCCCACCATGAAGCGGGCCGCCCAGAGTTCCCACCGCCGACGCGATCACCGCATAGGGGTCCGTTAACGTCGAGGAGGTCACCATCGCCGAGAAGGTCGAAGCATTAATCGAATGTTCCGCGTGTAACATCAAACAGATATCAAACACATGAGCCGCCAACGGATCAGCCTCCCGTTCCCGCAGCATATAGAGAAAATTCGCCGCATAACTGAGATCATCGCGAGGCTGAACCGGATCATTCCCCTTGCGGATCAACTGAAACGCCGCCACCATCGTCGGAATCTTAGCCAACAGACGAATCACCGCATTGCGAATATAAATGGGATCATCCAAAGCCCGCCGAGAATAGAACAATCCCAACGCCGCCGCCGACGCTTGCAGCGCATCCATCGGGTGACCGCTTTCAGGAAAACATTTCATCATGTCCCGAATCCGATACTTAATCCGCCGATGGTAGCGAATATCATGTTCAAAGGCTTCGAGTTCCGTCTGACTGGGCAACCCTCCCCAAATCAAGAGGTATGCCGTCTCCAAAAAACTACTGTGCTTGGCTAAATCCTCAATGCGGATACCGCGATACTCTAAGATGCCCCGTGTGCCGTCAATATAACTAATACTAGACTTAGCGGCTGGTACACCTTCTAAACCGGGTTTGTAGAGATCGACCGACATAGAACCCCTCGTTAACACAACGTGCGTAATACTTTAAGTTGCTATTCTCCCACGAATCCCCTCAAGAGGATGTCATGGAATGCTTTTAATTGCCTCATCTGTCTAAAAAACAGCCCTGAGACAACCGGCAAATCGAGCCAATGACTGCGATCGCGCCTTTGCGCCCCGTTCACCTTACCATACGCCAGATTTTCCCGACATCTCAGGAGTTCCCTCTTGCCCCTCTTGCCCCTTGCCTTCTCCCCACCCATGTCCCTCCCTCCCCTCCTAGCCGGATGTCTCGTTCTCATCGCCAGTGTTCTCCTCGGGGGTCTACCCTTGCTCGCGGCGATCGTGCGCTGGGTGAGCGATGAAGACCTCTCCCATCAAGGAACCGGCAATCTGGGCGTGTCCGCCGCCTTCTACCACGGCGGAACCGTCGCCGGCATCCTGGCCGTTCTCTCAGAAGCCAGCAAAGGCATTCTAGTGGTTCTACTCGCTCGTTGGATGCTGCCCCAACTGCCCAGTTTTGAACTTGTGGCCCTGATCGCCTTAGTCCTCGGACGTTATACCTTTAAACAAGGAGCTGGAACCACCAACACCGTTTGGGGAATCGTCACCCATGACTGGCGCATTGCCCTGTTCGTGGCCCTAATCAGCGGTGCCAGCTTTACCCTGATTCGTGAGCGTCAAGCGGGGCGCACCCTCTCCCTCGCCCTGCTTCCGGCCATCACCTGGATGCTGTATCCCCATAGTCCAGGGCGAGGAGTCGCCACTCTCGGACTCAGTTGTATTTTATACATCATTTATCAAACCATGTCCGACGATCTTGACTTACCCGTTCGCGGTGGACAACCCGAAACCCGTAAACTCTTTCAGTTTTTCCGAGCCGATCGCGTCTTATTGAGTCTCGATCGCCCCCTCAAGCCCGAACGAGTGGGCGCAAAAGCCGCCACCCTCTCCCAGTTGCGACTCTGGGGTTATCCTGTCCCTCTAGGTTGGGTCTTTCTGCCAGGGGACGATTCCCAACTATTTGCCGAAGCCCTCGATCCTCAGCCCTCGCAGCCCCTAATTGCCCGCTCATCAGCCCTCGGAGAAGATAGCCAACAAGCCACCGCCGCCGGACAATATGACAGCGTCCCCAACCTCACCAGTGGTCCCGCCTTAGAAGAAGCTCTCGATCGCTGTCTGGCCTCCTATGACAACCCCGCCGCCTGGCAATATCGCCAGGAACGACAAGCGGACAACGAAAGCGAGGCAGAATCCTGGGGGGCCATGGCCGTCTTAGTGCAAGAACAGGTGGCGGGAGTCTTTTCCGGGGTCGCCTTTAGTCGCGATCCCGTCTCCCGGTGTGGCGATCGCGTCGCCATTGAATGTCTACCGGGAGACGCCGCTCAAGTGGTATCCGGCCAAATCACCCCCGAACGCTATCAGGTGGAGGTGTCCTCAGACTTTGGTGAACTCAATTGGCGATCGCCGGCCACCGGACAAGATGAGCGTCTCCTTGTCAGCGGCGACGAGGGAGATGTTCCCACCACCCTACTACGACGCGTGGCTGTCCTAGCCCGAGAATTAGAACAACGACTGCAAAACGTCCCCCAGGACATCGAATGGAGTTATGACGGGGAAACCCTCTGGGTGCTGCAAGCTCGCCCCATCACCACCCTACTCCCCATCTGGACGCGACAAATTGCCGCCGAAGTGATTCCCGGCTTTATTCGTCCCCTCACCTGGTCGATTAACCGGCCCCTCACCTGTGGGGTTTGGGGGGATATCTTTACCATTGTTTTGGGCGATCGCGCCGAGGGCTTAGACTTCAGCGAAACCGCCACCCTGCACTATTCCAGCGCCTATTTCAACGCCTCTCTACTCGGGGATATCTTCCTACGCATGGGACTTCCTCCCGAGAGTCTAGCCTTTTTAACCGAGGGCGCCTCCATGAGTCGTCCCTCCTGGCGGGCCACCCTCAGCAATGTCCCCGGCTTGCTGCGACTGCTTCGTCGTCAATGGCGGTTAGAGTCCGACTTTCAACAGGATTATCGCCAAACCTTGCAGCCACTCTTGGAAGCATTAGAAAGCGAGCCAGCCTGTCGCTTTAGTGGCGATCGCCGCCTCCCACTCCAATCTCCTGAAGCCCTCATTGAGCGGATTCAGCGCATCTTAAAGGGCTTAGAACTCGTCACTTACTACAACATCCTCGCCCCCCTCGGCTTTGCGGCCAAAAAAGCCCTCTTCAAGGTTGACGAAACCAATTTAGAGTGTTCCGCCATGCCCGAAGTCGCCGCCCTAGCCGCTCTGGAAAACCTCGCCGAATCCGCCCGTCATCTACTCCCTGACGACCATCTCGATGTAGCTGAGTTATTTACCCATCTGGCAGAAAGCAACGATGGCCAGCCAATTCTCCAGCAGTTAGAAGAGTTTTTAGAACAGTTTGGCTATCTCAGTGAAGTGGGAACCGATATCGCGGTAGCCACCTGGCGCGAGGATCCACGCCCCGTCCGCGCCCTGTTTGCTCAATTGGTGCAAAATAATAACTTAGGCGGTTCCCGGCGCTCTCAGACCCCAAAATCAGAGGCTGGAGTGGTACAACAGGCGCTGAACCTGAAAGGACAAGTTGCTGAAGTCTATAGTCGTTTGCTGGCTCAGTTGCGTTGGAGTTTCCTCACCCTAGAACAACTCTTTATCGAATCAGGCCAGTTGCACCATCAGGGAGATATTTTCTTTTTAGTCATTCATGAAGTGCGGGGATTAGTGGCCGGGGATAATCCCAGTTTGGCGGAATTGGTTCCTGAGTTGGTGGCCCAACGGCGGACAAAATGGGAGCGCGATCGCCAACGACCCGAAATTCCCTATGTTAGTTATGGAACCCCTCCCATGACCCTCTTAACTCCCTCGAATCAACAGGCGCGATCGCAACTTTCGGGAATTGGTGCCAGTGCCGGCCAAGCAGAAGGCCCGGTTAAAGTAGTGCGACAACTGGCCGATGCCTTGCAATTACCACCCCAGACCATTTTAGTCGTCCCCTACACCGACTCGGGCTGGATGCCCCTCTTAGCCCGCGCTAGTGGCTTAATTTCTCAGGTTGGGGGACGATTATCCCATGGGGCGATCGTGGCCCGCGAATATGGAATTCCGGCCGTGATGAACGTGGCCAACGCCACCACCCTCCTCAAAGATGGACAACGGGTTCGTCTCGACGGCGAAACCGGAACCATTGAGATCCTCTCTTGAGTCGGGGTCTGAGACTGGCAACCAGTCAAATCCCTTGTTACCTTAGGGATAAGCAGTACCCCCATGAGATCACCCATCTCCGAATCCCTGACATCATTCAGGATGCATCGCTCCCCCATCGAGGCTTCAACACCGCCGATTGGATCTCTGGGGTAGAGTGCGTCGTTGCGCCTCGGTTCTATCCCTAAGGAGGCCCCTATGAAATCCAGCTTTTTTGCCCTCACTGTGGTCGTTCTCGGACTGATCGCTATCCCTTCTCCGGCCCCGGCCGATGAAGCCGAACCCTTAGAGTTCGATGAAAACGTCAGTACTCGGGTTGAAGACTTACGACTCGACGAAATTCGCACCACTCCCGATCCCCAAGAAGAATTACAACTTCCAGAACTCTTAGACACCTTGAATTATCAAGGACTGATGTTTGACTCGGTGACGATTCAACTCAATGATCCCGATCGCCTTCCCCAAGAGCAAACCAGTCAATTTAACCTACGCATGGCCATCGAAGAGCCTCAACGACAAGAGTCGTCACGATAACGGGTAAATTCCTTGCCAGGCTTGCGATCGCGCCTCGATCGCTTGCCAATTCTCGGCGGCGATATCCGAGGGCGCAAACAGTCCCGTTGACACCCCCACCGCCACAGCCCCGGCCTCAAAAAAGGCTGGGGCCGTTTCTTGGGTAACGCCTCCGGTGGGAATCAGGGGAATCCCCGCCAAGGGAACCTGTAAACTGCGCAAATACTGAACCCCTCCCACCGCAGAGATGGGAAACACTTTGACGGCCGTGGCCTCGGCTTGCCAGGCCTGGATAATCTCCGTCGGGGTTAAAGCGCCCGGAATCATGGGAACCTCAGCGGCCATCGCCATCTCCAACAGATTCAAATCCAGATGAGGACTAAAGAGAAATTGCGCCCCCGATGCGATCGCCTCAGCCACCGCCTCCCGAGTCATCAGGGTTCCTGCACCAATCTCAACCTCAGGGAACAACCGCCGCAAGCGTTCAACCAAAACCCCAGGGCGATCGCTCGTCCAAGTCACCTCCAGATAAGACAGTCCCCCGGCGATGGCCGCCGCCGCCATCCGTTCCCCCACCACCAGGGAGGGCGATCGCATCACCGCAATCACCGGTTTTTGTTTTAAGTCCTCAAGCCATCGCCAATCCCTCACAACCCCCCTTGCTCACCTGGCGGCGATTCCTACAACCCTGGACACATTGAGCGATCGCTCTCCTCAATGGTTGGATTCGTCCTCAAGTAAACCAGCCATGGACAATACAGGGTTTACCTTGCTGCAACCAAGCTTTGACCTCTTGCCATTTGGCATCGGGCTGGAAGTCGTCCTGGTAGCCATAGAGTTGTGGCAGTTGGGCTAAATCCGTGGGAGAGTGACGAGATAGGCCGCGATCGAGCATGAACTGATAGAATCCATCTTCGAGTTGAACGCCATCTCCGTTAATAGATTATATAGATGGATGTCCAAAGTAGGCCATACACATGGCAACGGAGGTCACGTTACAGGAGCCATGAGGGATGTTTTCACATCTTCACATCGCCTCCGGTGACAAGCTGCCATGATTGGCGACTTTTAGAACCGTTGGGATCTAGATCTGTTGCACTTGGGTTCCGGGGTTAGCTTCGAGGCTATCTCCATGTTGGTCGCCGTCGGTATAGGCCGCGAGGACTACATCACTGGTTTTCCCCCAAGCGATATGACCCTGGGCATCAAGGGCGATCGCCCCTAAATCTCGTTGATTTTCCGTCGCTTCAGCAAAAGATTTCTCCATAGCGGCCTGCAACGACATCCCATCACTCACCCGAATCACAATCTTGGCCGCGAGACATTCATCGATAATATCTTCACCAATCCCAGTGCAACTCACCCCCGCCAGGCGGGTGGCATAGTTCCCCGCCGGCATCGCCGAGTCGCTCACTCGGCCAATACGTTCAAAGCCTTTACCCCCAGTGGAGGTTCCGGCGGCCAATCGTCCCTCGGCATCTAAGGCCACCACGCCAATAGTTCCCCGGCCGGCGTTGTCATCCTTCCCCTCATCCTCAACGTCCGCTGCGGTCGGTTCAGCAATGACGTTGGCCATGCTACGACGGAAATTGTCTTGACGATCCTGAAGCCATTCCTGGAGTCGATTATCGGTGATGGGGTCACAAATGGGAATGTGCAGTTCTCGGGCCAACTCAGCGGCCCCATAATCCGAGAGGACGCGATCGCGCTGCTGTTGTAGATACTCGACTAACTCAATGGGATTTTTCAGTCGAGACACATTGATCACACCACTAAATTGTTGTGTCGTCCCATCCATCAGGGAGGCACTCATCCGAACCTGGCCATCGGATTGTAAAACAGACCCAGTGCCGGCATTGAAGCGGGGTTCATTTTCAAGTAACTGGCAACCTCGCACCACAGCGGCTTTAGCACTGTCTCCCGCCCGCAGCAAGCTATAGGTTTCGTCTAAAATGCCATATAACATCTGCCGCAAGGCCGCGACGCCTCCTTTGCCTTTTAAGGAACTGCCTGCACCACCATGAATAATTAGTTTCGGTTGCACCATGGAACGCTCTCTCATCCTGGGTAAATCTCCAAGGCTGATTTTAAGGCTTTTTGAGGTGCATCGAGGAGGAATCAGCAAGATGGCTGATCTTGATCAAGGCCGATCTTGATCAAGGCCGATTTTTCCGGTTAAGTTGTCGTGAAGGGTTGTATTGGTCTACCATTCGGAGAAATCCCACCGCAACTGTCGGGACTTGTAATCGTATTATTCGCCTCTTCCTTCAATGACCCCCACCTGGCATTTG
>CAZXWM010000075.1:11062-13417 GCA_964644215.1 uncultured Phormidium sp. | reverse complement strand
AAACATCGGCAACATCGATACTTAACAGGTTAAGGTCGTTTTCGTCTTGTTGGTTCAAAACCATCTCCTCTAAGGGCAAATCCAGAGTCAATTTGCCGCTTTTGAGTTTGATTTGCATCTCCCAAACACTCGCAACACTCAAAAACAACTCATTCTCTCGGTTTCCTAACAGAGTGGTTACTCTCTGGGAGAGTTTTTCAGGAGTTAGCGTCCACCAGATGAGGACATGGGTATCTAACAACAGTCTCATCCTTTTCCACTCCAGTATTCCGGGGGGAGAGGATCGTTGAAATCATCGGAAATCCAACCCTTTCCTCGATGGAGTCCGGCGACGCGGGGTTTTTGCGATCGCGGCTGCGGTTTAGGATATTTCTGGGCCAGAAACTCGATATAATCTAAGATCTGTTGCTGTTGCGTCTCGGGTAAGTCTTGGAGTTTGTCCAGAATGGTCTGAGAGAGGGAATTGGCGGTGTCAGTGGTGGAGGGGGTCATGGGAAAACCTCGAACGCCTACGCTGATAGTCTAGCAACTCTCAATCTGCGCCTGGCCTCAGGCGGGTGGGCGATCTGAAGTTCAATGCAGGCGAGTTAAGACCAGACTCAGTCTAGAACCAACTAAGCAACGGACCTATAATGAGGAAATTAGCTTGTCCTCACCTCAAGTTCCTCCCATGTTTCAAGTCCTTTATGTCTTAATTAAGGCAATTGAGCCATTTTTGGTGCCGATTTGCTTCCTAAGTGCTTGGGCGATTATGTTAATGCTGCTGGGGAACTTCCTGGCGGCTGTCCGGAGTAGCCACCGCCGGGCCAAAGTGATGCACCAAATTCCCTGTGCCAATTGCGCCTATTTTACCAACGATCATCGCCTCAAATGTCCGCTACATCCTATGACTGCATCCTCCGAGGAGGCGATAGGCTGTAGCGATTATGAATCAACGCGGCCCGCTTTCCTGGATCAATTGGATTAAGTCAGAGTTAACGGTAATTCTTAGGTATCCCAAGTTAGCCGAAACTGGCTTATGGCCTACAGTATCACAGTTTCATGACCTTTAACAGGCGATCGACAATCTGTGACCAGGTAAACCGATCTTGAACCCATTTTGGGGCAGTGCGCCGCGCTTGTTCGACAAAAGTGGGTGTTTCAATGAGTCTCGTCATCAAGGTAACGGTGTGCTCCAAACTCGGATGTAAATAATCCCGAACTTCTTGGTCGATTTCCACCCATTTTAACTCACTGTCAATATGGCCCGTGAAACTGCGATCGGTAAAATCATCCGTTGAGCCGCCTTTGGTGCAGAGAATCGGTAAGCCCGAAGCAGCAGCTTCCAAAACTGGCATATTAAACCCTTCTGCCAAATAAGGCGAAATATAGGCATCACAGGTTTGATAGAGTTGGGCCAACTCCTGAGTTGAGAGACTGCGGCCAATATAGGCTAACCGAGGAATCACGCGATCGCGCTCCTGGGGCGTTAACATCTCATTGAGGCCTTCGATGACAAACTTACGAGACTGGCGAATGGCATCACTCCCCTTAAGAACCAATCGAGCCTGGGGATAGCGTTCGGTGACTTGGGCAAAAGCCTTTACCAGCATCCGCAATCCCTTATTCCAGGTCATCACCCCAACATTAAGAAACGCAAAACCGCCCTCAAGTTGAGACTCTCGCCGGAATTGCTGCCGTTGTGCCGCCGTAGGGGGATGAAATACTGCTGTATCCACCCCCAAGGGAACCACCATCACCCGTTCAGGAACCGCACCAGCTTTGAGAAATCCTGCCCGAGACCAATGAGAGGGTGTAATAATGACCACGTCAGAGTTGCGATGAGCCTGGCCAAAATCCTCAACCCCCATCATCTCCATCATGGCTTTTTGCACAATCCGCCATTCCGTCGTTGCAAATACATAAGTTCTCTGGGAATCCCCATTGGACAAATCATAGGGCATTGCCATCCGCAATGTCGCATCCGCCCTTAAGTTCAATGGCGGTGGTGGAATCTGCCGTAGCTGAGTTTCCTCGGTTTGTGTGAATAATCCTGACTGAGGTTGCCAATGCTGATCTAAATAGGGAAGTTCCCGATGAAAGACTGTTAACTGGGGGCGACGTAAAAACTCCAACAGTTGATGTTGGTTGGCCACGGCAAAGGAATGATGGACGAATCGCCAGCCCTCTACTATAAGTTTCATAATTTGTCAAGCTAATTCCACAGCAAACTGCTCAGAAATTTTAACACTTGCCTTAGCTGTGTCCTTGTCCTTCATCGCTGGGGGTGAATCCCCGGTAGAATACACAAGTCGTAACTCGAAAGGAATCTAACATTGTGGCGCGTCTAGCACTACTGAGCGTATCAGATAAAAC
>CAZXWM010000075.1:10717-11052 GCA_964644215.1 uncultured Phormidium sp. | reverse complement strand
CCATCCTCGCGTCCATGGGGGCATTTTAGCCCGCCGCGACCTCCCGGACCATCAACAGGACTTAGAGGCCAATGAAATTCGCCCCATCGACTTAGTGGTGGTGAATCTCTATCCCTTTGAAGCCACCATTGCCAAAGCCGATGCCACCCTAGCTGACGCAGTCGAAAACATCGACATTGGCGGCCCCGCCATGTTGCGAGCCTCCGCCAAGAACTTCCAACATCTGACGGTGTTATGTAACCCCAACCAATATTCCGGGTATTTAGACCAACTGCGTCAGCATGGGGAAGCCTCCTTTGAGTTTCGCCGGGATTGCGCCACAGCCGGATTCTGGC
>CAZXWM010000075.1:9396-10707 GCA_964644215.1 uncultured Phormidium sp. | reverse complement strand
ATACGACACCTACCTAGCGGAAATGAGCGCCAACGACGGCACGCCCTCGTTTGAATTCCGCCGCGACTGCGCCAAAGCGGGCTTTTGGCATACCTGCACCTACGATCGCGCGATCGCCACCTACCTCAACCAACAAGCCAACTCCGATAATCTCCCCGACCAGTTTGGCATTGCCGGCAGTCAAATCCAAGCCCTCCGCTACGGCGAGAACCCCCACCAAAAGGCCGCTTGGTATCAAATGGGCCAAACCCCCAGCGGTTGGGGTGCAGCGGAGAAATTACAGGGGAAAGAACTCAGCTACAACAACCTCGTCGACTTAGAAGCGGCGCGACGCATCATCGCCGAATTTCTCGGAGAAGACCAACCCCCCGCCGCAGCGGTGTTGAAACATACCAATCCCTGCGGCGTGGCCTTAGGGGAAACCCTCGTCGAAGCCTATGAACGAGCCTTTGCAGCCGATTCCGTCTCAGCCTTTGGTGGAATTGTCGCCCTCAACCGCTGTCTGGATGCCGAGACAGCCACGGCCATGACCAAAACCTTTCTCGAATGTGTGATTGTCCCCGATTGCGATGACGCCGCGCGAGAAGTATTGGCCAAGAAATCCAAATTACGGGTCTTAACTCTGGCCGACTTAAACCTAGGAACTGGGGAAACCATTAAAGCCATCGCCGGAGGGTTCCTCGTCCAAACCGCCGATGATTTAGTCGAACAAAGCCAAGATTGGCAAGTGGTGACCCAAAAACAGCCCACGCCGCAAGAGTTGGAGGAGTTACTGTTTGCTTGGAAGGTCTGTAAACACGTCAAATCCAATGGCATTGTTGTTACGAAAGACCGGACTACCTTGGGAATTGGGGCCGGACAAATGAACCGGGTTGGTGCGGCGAAAATCGCCTTAGAACAGGCGGGAGACGGGTGTCAGGGGGCGACGTTAGCCAGTGATGGCTTTTTCCCCTTCGATGACTCCGTGCGTTCTGCGGCGGCGGCGGGGATTACCGCTATTGTGCAGCCGGGGGGAAGTATCCGGGACAAGGACTCCATCGCGGCGGCGGATGAGTTAGGCGTAGTGATGGTGTTAACGGGGGTGCGCCACTTCCTGCATTAAGGGATTTGTTAGAGTGAAGACAGCCCAGACCTCTGGCCCCAGGGGTCTGGGCGACTCTAAATCTTCTTTAAATCCACCCCGGAGGACTCCCGATGATTGCCCAACCAGATTTCCCCTCACGCCTGACTCCCCAAGAGTATTTAGACTGGGAGGCCCAGCAGGAATACCGCTACGAGTACATCGATGGCGAGATTATCGCGATGATGGGG
>CAZXWM010000075.1:0-9386 GCA_964644215.1 uncultured Phormidium sp. | reverse complement strand
GGACTATTCCTCATCATGAGATTGTCCATAATGACATTGCTCATAATGATATTGCTCTTAACTTTTATACTGCCCTGAGGCCGTTTTTGCGTCAACGAGGCTGTCGAGCGAATGTCTCTGATGTCAAGGTTGAGGATAGTCAAAATGAACGCTATTTTTACCCGGATTTAGTGGTGACTTGTGATGCGGAGGATTTACAAGCGCAAGATTTGGTGAAACATCCGACGGTGATTGTGGAGGTGTTGTCTCCGAGTACCGCAGGGGGCGATCGTGGGACAAAACTAAAATGCTATCGTCAGATTCCTAGTTTACAGGAATATGTGTTAGTGGATTCCCAGTCGATGGCGGTAGAACTCTATCGTCGGGGTAACGGAAAAATGTGGCTATATTCGGAATATGAATCGGGGGAAACTGTCAGGCTAGAAAGTCTTGACTTTGAGCTAGATTTGTCTGTGCTTTATGACAATGTCAACCTGCAAGATGAATCATGATTACCCTTAACCTCCAACCCACCCTAGACCTCAGTGATGACAGGTTCTGGCAACTCTGTCAAAATAACCCCGACTTGCGCCTGGAACGAACCGCACAAGGTCAACTCATTGCCATGGCCCCTTCCGCCAGTCAAACCGGTCAACAAAACCTGGGACTCGCTGCACAACTGTGGATGTGGAATCAACACCATCAACTCGGTGTCACTTTCGACTCCTCCAGTGGCTTCACCCTCCCCAATGGTGCAATTCGCGCTCCCGATGTTGCCTGGATTAAGATGGAACGCTGGCAAAGTCTCCCGGAAGCGGAACGCCGTAAGTTTGCCGCGATGTGTCCTGACTTTGTGGCAGAGTTGAGGTCCCCGACGGACAGCTTGACCATGCTGCAAGAGAAATTGCAGGAGTACCTCGACAATGGCGCTCAACTGGGGTGGTTGCTTGACCCAGATGCGCGGCGGGTTTACCGCTATTGTCCGGGGGAGTCGGTGCAATGTTTAGACGACCCTGAAACCCTTTCGGGAGAGGGGGTATTGCCGGGGTTAGTGGTGCGTTTACAGTGGGTTTGGGGGTGATTTATTTCTGGGTAATTTTGTTGTTTATAAACTTTTAATATAGTCTCGAATTAAATCTGAACAATCAAAATAAACAGTTTCAGAATTCTGATCGATACGTTGTATTAAATTTCTCCGAATTAAAGAATTAAGACCATTGATTACATCAACGAATGAAATATCAAGTCTCTGGATTAAATCACTTCGGGAAAGAGGTTGCTTAGCTTGGCTTATTTGTATCATTATTTCTGTTTCTATTGGCGACAATCTCTTAAATGTTTCTCCAATTTTAAATTTAATATCTACGGTTAAAATTCTACCCGCTTCGGTTAGAAAATCTGACACTTTTCCTGAAAACAAAGATTCAATTAAACTAGCAATATTTTTTAAGTTGGCTGGATGTCCCTCATATAAGTCAACTAATTGAGGCCAACTGGGCTGATCTTTTAACTGGGTATGGCTTAAAATATTGGTTGTTGTCAATCCTTGTAATTGCAATAATTTAACTGGATCTGATTTTTCAGAATTTCCCTGCATTTCTTGACATTGCTCCTGACTAATTAAAATCAAATTGCTTTGGTGTTCAATCTCAGCTATGCGCTGAAAAAAATCTTGATATTCTGTAAAGCATTCTTGATATTGTCCAGCAAAATATCGGGATGTAAATAAATTTTGGATATCATCTAAAACCAAAAGAATTTTTTGTTTTTTAAACAGATTCAATAGTTCACAAAAAATAGATTTTTCCGTAATTTCATCAATATCAATATAAGCTCCAGTTATATCTCGTAAAAGGGTATTAAGATATGGAGTAATTTTGATGCTTTTCCAGATTATAGCATCAAATTTTGGTTGATTTAAGTCAATAAACCGCTTAACTAGGGTGGTTTTACCAATTCCTGATAATCCGACCACTGAAACAAGACGGGTGTTCTCTGTAAATATCCAGTGAGATAAGGTTTCAAGCTCAGTGGTGCGATCGTAAAATCGAGTTAGCTTTGGAGCTAGAGTTAAATCGTTCGTTTGCGCTGGGTTACTATCGGAGTTATCCGCGATAAATGAATAGGGTTTTTCAGGTGAGGGGGTTTGCCAGTTAATAGGGCTATTTACCAAACCAAAAAATTGATAGTTGTTCGCCCGTTCAATTGTCCAGCAAAAATTAGATTTTTTAATATCTTGACTGAGTTCTTCAGATAGCTGTCTAAATAAACGGCGACTCACATCACCAATATAATTCTCGTCATAGCCATATTGCGTGGCGATTTGATAATACGTCTTATGCTCCCACAAGCCCTGAATTACTTTTTTTTCTAGGTCATTTAGATGTTTTCCTCTCTGGTTTTTGACTAGACGGTCAACTAAATCCAAGACTTCAGTTATTGTCATGGAGCTTATGCTACGTAAGGACTCCAGCCATTATAACGCAAGTCTTAGATAGAAAATCAGGTTTTTTCTGGGTTTTTGTTTACATAGTGTTACATTATGACCTAGAAAATCGGTCTTTTATTGGTTGCAAGCTTTGAAGTCGGTCGTTTAGGATAGCCGACAAGTGACTCATAGATAAAGCTTCTAAAAGTCGGGAGGAAAAGTTCATGTCACCATGACTTAAGGAACTAAAGGGGTTAGAGGAAGCACCTCTATGTAAAATCATGCACACTTTAGACTCTTAGTCAAGCAATCCATGCGTATAAATACTATTCATTGTGAAGCGTTGAGCACATCCCCAGTCATGAGTCATGTCTTGTATTGAGAATCTGCGTAACTATGGACTTGATTTTTGAATTCATAGCTCAACTAGTCATTGGATTAGTCAGCGCTGTAATCGGATTTTTTTTCGGCTATGCGGTTGGCTATGGAGTAGCGGCTATTGTTGAAGCACTATCGGCCGCTTTTGCCGACTTATATCGCAATTTTGTCAGTTCTGCTACAAAAATATTTGGCTATCTAAAAGATGAAACCAAACGATATTTGGCGCTAATTGCTCAACAGCTAGATAAACACTGGTCAGAAATTTCCTCACAGTTACGCCGGGAACTCGGATATTCTTCAGAGTGGCTGATTGCGATTTTCAGTGAAAAGCAGAAATCGTTTGTACAAATCTTCCACCCGAGAAGCTATCAACAGAAATCGATGATATTTTCTATGGGTGTTGCTGAAAATCAGGCACAACTACCAACAAAACAAAATCCAGTAATCACCAGGCTCTCTTTAGGGCAACCTTCACCTCAACTTTCTCTTTAGCATAACTAGATTAGGAGATTTATAAACAATGGGATTTTTTACATGGGTGGGCAGTTTAATTGATGATTTAATAGCTTGGCTAGGTCGAGCAGTTGAAGCCTTTGTAAGAGCTTTAGTTTCAGCTTTAGAAGCAATATGGCAAACGGTTGTTATCGGCGTACTAATTGCAGCTTTTGGTTTTGCGGCTACCTTGTATGTCATATTCTATGCGGGTTTTTTGGCTGGACAAACTATCATGGAAATTTGGGATCCCAGGTACTATAATAGTAAACCATCTGAACAGTTTGTTTTAGAACAAGCTCCTCAGAGCAGTCCTTTACCTACCCAGAGAAATGAAGCTAGAGTTGTAGCAATGAAAAATGTGCAGTATTAAAATAGAAATATGAAAGGTAGATTATCTATGAACAATGACCTGTTTTTAAAACTCGGACTGAGATCGCCTGAACCTGATGCCATCCTACACAGCATCGAAATTTTCGGTATACCTGGAAGTTATACAAAAGCTGGTGAACCCACCATCACTCCCAAAACAAGAAAATTTTTTGATGATCTAATCGCTCGGACAATTTTTCGAGAAGCACGTCGGCTCCCTGACTGTGATTTTGAGTACCTAAAAATTTGGCTCTATGATACAGAAACTCCTGATGCCGAAAGAGGCTATGATGTTCCTCAACTTGATAACCGTGATTTAGAGATTCGTTCTAATCAGGTTTCATCTCAACTGCAATTTATCTATGTTTTAGATAACGCCTTGACTGGAAATGAGTATCAACAATGGAGGCAAACCACTAATCGATTATTCCGACCTTTGTTCATGAATTTTACCATTCCGCCAGAACCCCCTTCAGAACTGACTGATAATTCACTGTTTCAAGCTTTCGTTGAGAGTCCCTTGGGCAAAGCTTTCCAAAGCTTCAGTCAGAATTTAGATCCCAATGTAGAACTCAAAAAGAGTTTGTTTTTTAATGCGTTAATTATCCAAATTGATTAACGGCAGAGATTCACTTCTCAGTTCATTCATTTAGCTTATCACGGAGTCAAATCATGCCCAGAATGGATCCTAGGAAACCCAGACGGAATCAAGAGGAGGCGTTTCGCAGGAATGCCGAAGCGACCAATCGTTCTAACCGTAATCCTCAGTGGTTGAGTTCCTTAACTGACCTGTTTAGAACCCAACCCAACCTTTTGGAATACGAAATTATCTTCCAGAAACTACTCCCAATTTGGAACCAAGCCATTGAGCCACTGTTGATTCAAGAGTTTGGACAAAACAGCACTCTTTATTGCATTTTTTATCGGGATCAACTCTCATTACAGCCGATTATGGAAGTCTGGGATCCTCATTACGTCCACGAGAAACCTGCTCAAGTCTTCAAGCTAGATGGTTTTCGCCCAGGTTCTGTGCAATTTTTGCCAAAGTATCGGGAGCAAGCAGAAATTCTTATCTTGCCTAACTAAAAATCATTGTTTCTTGAGATAATTGGGTATGCTTTTAAAAATTAAATACCCAATTATAGGAGAACCCACCCCTACCCCTCTCAAGAGTGGAAATTTTTAGACCTTACGGTAAGAGGTGTAATCCACCATAAACTTACCTAACGACCTTCAACGTTAAAGACCCGAGTTATTTTGACTATTCACGGAGTAATCAAGAGGAAGTATCATGCCTAGAGTTGATGCGTTTCGGAAAGCTGCTGGTGAGACGATTCCCTCACGTCCTCCCCAACCTCCGGTTTCACAAAATACTGAAGCTGAAAAACCAGAGGAAGATTCAAAATCTAAGCTAGATTTTAGTCTATATTTACGAGATGCACAATATACGCTCGATGATGTCATTCTCCCGGAAACCACAAAACATCAAGTTGATTTAGTCTTGGCTGAAATTGAGTACCAAGACTTAATCTATCAAGAATGGGGAATGGGGGAAAAGCACAAGTTAGATAAAGCTCTCTCCATTAACTTTTCGGGACCTCCAGGAACGGGTAAGACTTTAACAGCGGAGGCGATCGCCCATGCTTTAAACTTAAAAATCCTGGATGTACCTTACGAGCAAATTGAGTCCAAGTATGTGGGCGAAACCCCTAAAAATATCAAAGGTGCATTTGACTTTGCTACAGAAAATAATGCCCTTTTATTTTTTGATGAAGCCGATTCATTTTTGGGTAAACGGCTAGAAAACGTAACGCAATCCACAGACACGGCGGTTAATTTAACTCGCAGTGTCATGATTAAACAACTATCAGCTTATCAGGGGATTGTTGTTTTTGCGACAAATCTAGTTCGCAATTATGACCCGGCTTTTTTAAGTCGAATCCGCTGGAAAGTTCTATTTGATTTACCGACAGAAGAAGCGAGAGCCGCCATCTGGAAAGTACAAATTCCTCAGAAACTTCCTCTGTGTGAATCAGTCAACTTTGCCGAATTAGCAAAAGAATTTGCAGACATTTCAGGTCGCGATATTAAGAATGCTGTTTTTCAAGCCGTGGTAGCCGCTGCTAGAGAAGATAAACCCAAGGAGGCCAAGCGGGTACGTCAAACCCATTTTCAGGAAGCTATCCGCGAAATTATTGAGGCGAATAAAACGGTTTCCGAGCAACAAGTCACTCTCACACCCGTTGAGGGGGATGTGCCTTTACCCACTCCTCCGAGTGACGCGGTTAATAATGCTCCTCAATAATCGTTTTAAAAATGATTACGACATGACCTCGGTTTGATTCGTTGACTATTTTGTAGGGTCTTACCCTAAGTTATTCGCCCTAATCTGAGTAGGGAGGTGTGTCACGGCTGAAGCCATGACACGAGAGGATAGTAGTATAGTTAGTTGAAAGGGCGAACCGGTCGAACAAAGTAGGAATTGGCTCGAACAAAACAGATCTGACTTGTCATAGAACTGCCGATCCAGAGCCAAGGAAGGTCACGGTCATCATAGCTAATTTGGGGGGATATCAACCGTTCTCCCTGCTGAAAGGTATGGGAAACTGGATAGTTATAGATATCACTCCCCCCAGTGGTAGATCCTTCGATTCGATTAAGGTAGCGACAATTTAAACCATTGGGATCAGGATCAACAACTTCCCATTCCCAAGGTGTTCGAGGGTTACGGCGATTGGGGAAATGATAGTCACCATTGCTATCCTGGACTGGACGGGATGCTGAGGCGGAGGCGATGGGCGACTCTGAGGAACTGAACAGAATAGGGAGTCCGACCAATCCTACGCTAGTTCCTAGCATGGCAATCAGGCTCAGGGAGAGGAGTTTGCGGGTTTGCATGATTGAGACCTCATGGAAGGTGAACCGTTAGTCGTAATCAGGGTGAGTTGGTTTCCACCTCCATTAAGGAAACCTTCAAGATGACAACCCTTTATATAACTATAAAGCCTATCGAGGTGAGTGTCATCTCTCTCGACTAAGCCAACTCAATCTTTGACCGGATCGATGTCATGGTCACTCTGCCTCAAAGTTGCCAGGGGTTGGCCGGTTATAATAACCGTTAGCCTCCCCTCTATCGGCTTGATATATTATGGCAGTTACCACTCCGACTCAACCGCTTTCCCTAGAGGAGTTTCTCCAACTCCCTGAACAGAAGCCAGCTTACGAATATATCAACGGGAAACCTCATCAAAAACCGATGCCTAGGGGCAAACATAGCCTATTACAAACCCGTTTGTCAGCGACTATCAATCGAGTTTCAGAACCTCAACAGGCTGCCTTTGCTTTGACCGAGTTACGCTGTACCTTCGGGGGACGTTCTCTGGTTCCAGATATTGCTGTCTTTTACTGGCAAAATATCCCCCTAGATGAAGACGGCGAGATTGCAAATCAATTTGATAAACCACCAGATTGGACGATTGAAATCCTCTCCCCTGAACAACGTCAAACTCGCGTCATCCGTAATATCGTATTGTGCTTGAACTCAGGAACAGAGTTGGGATGGCTCATCGACCCTCAGGAACTCATGATTTTGGTTTTTCAGTCAGGACAACAACCGGAAATAAAACAAGGAGATGATGAGGTTCCGGGGTTAAAAAAATTGACACCCTGGACAATGTCTGCAAATCAGATTTTTGATTTACTAAAATTTAACTAATACCATCACAGGTTTACTTAAAAAAGCAATGTTTGATACATTCAGGAATCGACTCACCATTACCGGAACATTAGAAACCGTAACGGCTTTACGAGTAAGTTCGGGACGCTCCCTTGAACCCATTGGCTGTGATTTACCTGTGATGAAAGATGCTTTGGGGTATCCACTGATTCCGGGTTCTAGCTTTAAAGGGGCCTTGCGATCGCGCCTAGAGAGTTTCCTCCGAGGAGTCTTTAGCGGAGTCCCCGAGACTAACCTTCGTCATCTTGTCGCCAATCCCAGTGATGAGTCAGAATGGTCAATCACGGCTTCAGAAATGCGGGAGTTAAAAAGCCAATATACTGACGATCGCCAACTGACAGAACAGATTGTGCAAAAAACCGATCTCATTTCCCAAGTTTTCGGTTCTCCCTGGCTATCCAGTAAGTTTCAGGTGCGAGATTTGACCATTGATAATCCTGCTGAGAACTGGTTTGGACAATATCAAGAACGGGATGGAGTGGCGATTGATCGCGATACCGAAACCGCCGCCAACGGAAAACTCTATGACTTTCAAGTGGTTCCCGCCGCTACCCCGTTTGAGTTCAAAGCGGTGATGGAAAATGCTGAACCTTGGGAATTAGGATTGTTGATGTTAGGATTGCACCAATTTGAACGTGAACAAATTCCTCTGGGTGGCGGGCGATCGCGCGGGTTGGGAATTGTTCGTCTGAACCTCACTCACATGGACTGGGTGAATCCCCGTTCCCCCGATGAACTGCTGACTTATTTACAACATTTGGTTAATGATGAGTTGGATAACTATCGCTTGAATGGCGACCAACAACAGGCATTAAAAGACCAATGGATGACGGCGTTACTGACCGAATTACGTCGGCGATCGCCCCAACCGACAACACCTGTTAACGATGTATCCTAGGAAGAAGCCAATGAAGATTATCCAGGAACAAACCGATTCGCACCTCAGCTTTCATCAATTTCTTGAAAATCTTCCCGATGAAGCCGGAGACTATGAACTCGTAAATGGACAAATTGTGAGACGACTTCCGACTCGGAAACATGATGATATTGCCGATGCCATTACTGATACCCTAAGACAACATATCAGACAGCATCAAGAGAATTTTCACGTCTCCGGTCGTATCTTTATAAGAACCGAAACATCCAGCGGGGTGCAACAGAGACGACATCCCGATGTTGTGGTCGTTGATCGTCGCCGCTGGGAAGAGTCCCCCATGGCTCCCTCAGCACTTCTTGACCCACCCCAGCTTGTGGTTGAAGTGGTGTCCACCAATTGGGAAGATGATTACGTCGATAAATTTGAAGAGTACCAACGATTTGCTATTCCTGAGTATTGGATTGTGGACTATCTCGCGGTTGGAAGTCGCCAGTATTTAGGCAATCCCAAAGAACCCACCCTTTTTATCTGTACCTTGCAAGAGGATAACACCTATAAAATGACAGGATACCGTTGGGGCGATCGCCTCAAGTCTCCCACCTTTCCTCAACTCGACATCACCGTTGAAAACCTATGTAATTTGTAACCTGACATCCTAAGCTCATGCACAAGCGACTTGTTAACCACTGCACCCTAGATTTCAGTATTCGGCCCGTAGGTCCTCTTTTGGTCAAATCAGGAAAAGAAGGGGCTGATCCCACCAAACCCGATATGGAATTCGTCGAAACCTATCACGCCCGAGGGCGATCGGTTTATCTGCCTGGAAGTAGTCTCAAAGGGGCAATTCGCGCCCATGCTGAACGGATTGTTCGCACAGTAGGAGGAGATAAACGCTCGGGAAACTCACGGCAACTTTGCGCCAATGACCCGCTCAACGATAGCGACGATGATTTCAAAGGTAAAACACCTCCAGAAATTTATCACTCATCTTCCTTTACTGAACAGATGTTCGGGAATACGGCGATCGCTAGTCGGATAAGAATCGAAGATGCCTATCCGAGTGCAGAACATCCTCTCAAACTCGAAGAACGCAATGGTGTCGCCATTGATCGGGTCTTTGG
>CAZXWM010000074.1:0-13451 GCA_964644215.1 uncultured Phormidium sp. | reverse complement strand
ATGGGGCGATCGCCGCCTCGGGGGGAGCGGCCAACAGTTGCCAACATCCGGGCCAACGCATTTATCGAGAAGCTTTAGTCTATGCGGTATCTGGACAAACCCCCGATGTCATGGAAGCGACTCTCAACCGCCTGCAACGCTGATATGGGTTCTACGGAAAGGCCGCAAACGGGGCAGGTTGCGATAGTCTAAAGTTTGTGTAAATTGATGCAATTTTGAGGAGGTTATCTTGGAACGAACATTTTTGATGATTAAGCCCGACGGCGTACAACGGGGACTCGTGGGCGAGGTGATTCGCCGTTTTGAAGCCAAAGGCTTCACCCTCGTTGGGCTAAAGCTGATGTCTGTCAGCAAGGAATTAGCAGAACAACACTATGATGTTCACCGGGATAAGCCATTTTTCAAAGGATTGGTGGACTTTATTACCTCCTCTCCTGTGGTAGCAATGGTCTGGCAAGGGGAGGGCGTTGTTGCTGGCGCTCGTACGATTATTGGCGCAACGAACCCGCTGACGGCGACTCCAGGGACGATTCGCGGTGATTTCGGCTTAAATATCGGACGCAATCTTATCCATGGCTCTGATGCGGTGGAAACGGCGAATCGGGAAATTGACTTATGGTTCTCTGAAGGGGAACTGGTCAGTTGGACGCCGGCGCTGACACCTTGGCTAGAAGAATAACGAAGTTTGTTTCAGCCTGAGAGGAACTGACGCCCGCAGGCTGAGTGGCGTCGGTTCTGGGGCGGTGGTCACTCCAAATTTTGGGCAAATTCTCTGGTTTTTTTATGAAAAATTATTACACTTTTGCTCAAAATCGTGAACTTTGACCGAGAGTAGTGAACGATTGAACTTAAATATACAGGAGTTTTCAGGTCTTATGTCTGATGTTCAAGTCTTAGCTGCGTTAGTTGTCGCCATTATTCCGGGTATCCTGGCCTTCCGCCTGTCGACGGAACTTTATAAATAAGCCGGTTATCCAACAGCTTCTTGTTGGTCTGTTTTGTCTGGGAGTTTCGCTACTGGCGGGACTCCCATTGCTTTGGCTAACTGCGGCGATCAGAGTCTGGCTAGAGGGACAGGTTTTCCAAAATGGGAGTTCTGTGGCTCTGAGTTTGGTTAAACTGGGGAAAGATCTCGGGGGTAGGAGATGGGGTGCGTCAGTCGGCTTGCCAAAATGGCTCTGTTTCGGTTCAATTTCAATGACCCCCACTCAGGCTGTATTCACAGCACGTCAATCGATGTCAGCTTATCCCTAGACTCAATCATGAACGCCCCTGAACGCCTGTCTCACGTCCCGCATCTGGATCAAGTTCGAGCTTCACCCCGTCGTCGTCCTCGTCGCCGCCGTGAGCCTCAGCCGAGACGTCGCGGCAACCGTGGTTCCTGGATGTCTGTCGTGGAAACGGGGTTAAAGCTGACGGTGGATGTAACGGTTTCCCTGGGGGCGATCGCCGCTCTAAGCCAGCTTGTGCCGAGTTACACCAGGAGCCAAGACCAAATCGAACAACTCCGGGAAGATGTCGAAACGACGCGATCGCAGGTCCAGGGGTTACAGGGACAGTTCAGCCGCCACTTTGATCCGACTCAGGTCAGAACTCTAATCGAGGAAGAAACCCAGCCTCTTGATCCTCAGCGACGGCCAATTGTCTGGACTGAGCCAGTTGAGGAGGAGGCTAACCGCTAAAGCCCACAACCAAGATAGCCACTGCACCGAGTCCGGCCAAAATCGTCAGCACGAGTCCTGCGTTGGGGCTTCCTTTCCAGGAATAGTTTTTATCAGCCATGATGATGTCCTTAAATGGTGTCTATGGCTCTCATGGTAGCGAAGATACAACCTGATAGCTGTTGAGGGCCAGATTATTGGCTCTGTAACTGAGCTAACTGGGTGTTGCGATAGTAATGGGAGAGGATTTGACGGTAACTATAGCCCTGTTCTGCCAGGTGTCTCGCTCCCCATTGACTCATGCCCACACCATGTCCAAAACCGCGCCCGGAGAGGGTAAAATAGCCGCCTCCGGAGCTAATGGTAAACAAACTACTGCGTAACCCCAGGGCCGAGCGCAGGTCATCTCCCTTAACGATGGCGGTTCCGGCCGAGCCCACCACTCTGACCGTCACCAACCGGCCATTGGGAGATTGCTGTTCTGGAACAAGTCCCACCACGGTTCCGACGCCGCCGAGTCGTCGGGTGAGTTCCCATTGGGAGAAAGATTCCCGCCAATGATAGTTGGGTGAGTTGTGGTCGAAGTCAGGAACGCCTCTGAGATAGGGTTTGACTTCATCCCAAACCGCTTCGACATCTTCGGTGTGGCCCCCGGACGAGGCGTGAAAGACGGCCTCGATGACTTTGCCATCATGGCTGAGGACTTGGCCTCGGGTGCTGTCCGTCGCTTGGTGGGTTTGGCTCGACTCTTCCTGCATACCGCGATAGACTTGCCAGAAGCTGTCATCACCGACATCGTAGGTACGATTGCCGTAGCGATCGCGCTGGTAGAGGACGTAGGAGCGAGCGGCGACGGCTTGGGCTTTCAGGGCCTCGATGGGCCAACTGCTGCCCATTTCTGCACCCAGGACGCTGTAGAGATAGGATTCGATGTCAACGTAGTTAACGGCTGTGATCCCGTAACGTCCTCGGACGATGAGAACCTTACCTCGATACCAGCGATCGCCAATATAAACATGGCCATGGTTGGTGGGTTCAATCCATAATTGCTCCCCTTGCCAGCGCTCGAGGGCGACGGCTTGCCCAGTCGAGCGTGCCCTAAAGGCATTCATCTGACTGAGGTTGCCGAGAACGGTCCCGGAACGACTGCGAATGCGGGCTGGGGTTGAACTGCCGATGGTGAGTTCACCGACGTTTTTCTCGACGGCTACCCGAAGTTCAAGGGCTAGGCCAGGAACGAGGGAAAATGCCCAAAAACAAAAACTGGTCATCCCTCCCAGGACATGAGGAAATCCGTACCGCCTTCGCTTGCTCGTTTTCTGGTTCTGTTGGGGTTTTTCTCTAGTTGGCGATGATCCCTGTTGAGCCGTTCTCTTGGCTCGGCCCGTCACAGACGCGGCAATTTTCAGTAGCAGCATCCTTTAGTTCTCCTTGAAAGTGACCGACGACTCGAAGATAGACCGAGGTCGGTGCTAGGATACCATAGTAAGCTAGGAGTCTTGAAGTTGGTTCTGTCGTGAAACGAAAGACAGATCCCTCAACCCCGGTTTGCGTTGCCAATTTCCTTAACGAGAGTCAAGCGAGTGGAAATCGTTTTTTTAGGAACCAGTTCGGGAGTCCCGACGCGATCGCGGAATGTGTCCAGTTTAGCCATGCGCCTGAAACAACGGGGTGAGATTTGGCTATTTGACTGTGGGGAAGGAACGCAACATCAACTGCTTCAGAGTGATTTGAAGGTGGGGCGGATTCGCCGTATTTTTATTACCCATATGCATGGGGATCATGTTTTCGGGTTAATGGGACTCCTGGCCAGTATTGGCCTAGCAGGAGCGCCGGATCGCATTGATCTGTATGGGCCACCCCAACTCGAAAATTACCTCGAAGCCTGTGCGCGTTATTCTCATACTCATTTGCACTATCCGATTACGGTTCATAAGCACAAGCCGGGACTCATTTATGAGGATGAGGGGTATCGGGTGTTGTGCGATCGCCTCGATCACCGTATCCCCGCCTATGGCTACCGCGTTGAGGAAAAAGAGCGTCCGGGACGCTTTGATGTGGCGAAGGCCCAGGCCCTGGGCATCCCACCGGGACCGGTTTATGGACAACTCAAACAGGGACAACCCGTGACGTTAGAGGATGGACGGGTCATCAACGGTCGTCATCTCTGCGGTGAGCCACAACCGGGACGCAAGCTGGTCTATTGTACGGATACGATTTATTGTGAGAACGCCGTAGGCTTAGCTGAAGGGGCTGATGTGTTGATTCATGAGGCCACGTTTTCTCACCGAGATGCCAATTTGGCGGAACAACGGTTACATTCGACCTCTACGATGGCGGCTCAAGTAGCTTTGGCGGCGGGGGTAAAACAGCTTTTTATGACTCATTTTAGTCCCCGCTATGCTCCAGGAAATGACCTAGATCTCAAGGATTTACTGGATGAAGCCCGAGCGATTTTTCCACAAACTGACCTCGCTTATGACTTTTTAAGCTATGACGTTCCCAAACGAGGCACGGCTTTAACGGTTTAATCCGGGTTGGACACCAGGCGGCGGCAAATCTCCCGCAAACTCACCTGAGTGTTGACGGGCTGTCTCGGTTTGGGGAGGTCCATGTTGGGCCAGGAGGGCAAGTCATGACAGGGACAGAAGACTGGACTCACGCCAGCAATGGGTAGGCCTACCGGCATGGTGCAGCGGGCGCAAGGCTGAATATCCCAGTCATCATCTAGGAGTTGGCCGATGCTAGTCTCTGTGCCTTCGAGATAGGAACTATGGCTGAGTTCGGGACAGGAGACAGCGGCCCAACAGCGTTCAAAGGCTCGGCTGTAGTTACTGCCTTCAAAGAGGGGATGAGGGAGTTCTGCATGGTCATTGATAAGCAGTTTTTTGCCGAGCTGAAACCAATCAGCCAAATACTGTTTAACTTGCGTTTCAGAAGCCATAAAAATGCGTAATGATAGAACTCTAGTCCTATATTAAACGATTTGTTACGAGATATCCTTCCCTAAATTGGTATAGATGCTTAAGATTAAGGTCAGATCTCAAGGGTAAACTAGACGGGCGCAATTTAAACTCGTTCTGGGTGATCTCTTAGAGGGGAGCAGCGATTTGGCTTAGATCAAGGATGCGGCCGGCAACAATTAGATAGGTTTTGTTGGCGATCGCTCCGAGATGACGGGTTAACTCGCCGAGGCGATCGCGAAACACTCGCCCTGATGGATACGCCGGAACCACCCCCCAACCGGTTTCTTCGGCCACGAGAATACAAGTTCCCTGAAAGTTGCCGGCCTGACGTAGAAATGCTTGACGACGATGGTCCCAGTCTGTGTCAGACTCGTCTAAGGTGTTGGCAACCCAAGTCCCTAACGAATCGAGCAACAGACAGTTTTGGGGTTGATTCGATTGCTCAAGACAAGCACTAATAGCGAGAGGAATCTCCTGAAGTTGCCAATGACTGGGGCGACGTTGACGGTGACGTTCAATTCGAGCTTGCCAGTCTGGATCTTGGGAATTGCGACGAGCGGTGGCAATATAGGTGACAATACCTTTGTGCTGCTCAGCCAGCCGTTCGGCAAATTCACTTTTTCCAGAGCGGGCGGCTCCGGTGACTAAGATCAGATTTCCCAAGAGACTCAATAACTCCGTAACATCTATGGCAATTATGGCAATTCTACCGAGAAATGCCCGCTGTTTATCGCTGAGGCCTCGAGACCTCAACGCCCGTGCAGCAGCTCTAGGGCTGCCATCGACTACGATGTGACCAAAGCTATGGCCTGCCTGAGTTTTTCTCGTCGCTAAACCCTGTTATGGACGATCGCGAACCGACAAAAGAGCAAGTCATCCAAGAACTCAAGGCGGTTCGCCGGGAGTTCGAACAGGTGCGGCTCGAAAATCAGGCCGATGAGGTGCAAGCGGAATTATTACGAACCGTCCTGGCTTGTGGTGAACATCCCCGATCATCTTTGTTGTTGCGAGCCTTATCTCAGCAAATTCTGCGTAGTGCCAATCGTTTAACCACGGTTGAGGATAGTAGTTTATTTCTACTCGATGAGGCGGGGACGGTGATTGAGTCGGTGTTGGCTCGGGGGGCAATTATTCGCCAAGAGCGCGAGTCGTTGGTGGGCCGTGTGCTGCATCAGGGCTTAGCCGGTTGGGTGTATCAACAGCGACAAATTGGCATTATTACGGATACGACGTTGGATGAGCGTTGGCTGCAATTGTCCGGTGAGCCTTATCAGGTGCGCTCGGTTCTTTGTCTTCCGGTTCTGCGAAAAAACACGGTCTTAGCAATTATCACTTTAATGCACCCAGACCCCGGCCATTTTCGGGCGCAGATGGCGGAGTTGATGGAGGCGGTGGCGATGCGGGTGGCGCTGGTGTTGGAGGTGGTGCGCTGTTTAAGCCCTGAGCCAGAAACGCCTTCGGTGTCATCGCCGCCGGGGTTACGAATGTCCTCAGGTTCGGCTCAGTCGCCGCCGCTGCGATCGCCGGCTCCTCCTTCACCGCTTCCACCACCACCTCCTCCCCCCTCCAAACGCCCCTCCTTGTCTCGGTCTTCTCAGGAGTCACGCCGCCCGCGATCGCCTGGACATGACTCGGCGGGCGCTCGCCGCCAATCCCGGTTAAGTCGCTTAAATAGCTTGGGTCTCTATATTGTGGTTTGGGATGGAAAATTTATCTATGCTAACCCCAAACTCGCTAAAATTTTCGGCTATAAACGACAAGAGTTGGCTAACCTAAAAGGGATATTTTCTTTGGTCACGAATGAGCATTATGATCGCGTCTCGGAACAAGTTTATAAGTGTATTCGTGGACAAACAGACTCTGTTTCCTGCATTTTTCAAGGACAACGCAAGGAAGGAAAACGAGTTTTGGTTGAACTTTATGGAGTGCGAACGCGCTTCTATGGAAAACCGGTGTTACTCGGTGTTTTAAGAGATATTAGTTAAGTCGTTATTCTGGAAATTAAACTCAACAACGTGGGCTATATTCAACTAGATTTAATCGATTTAGCGATCGCCGTGGGTATGGCGGCGATCGCGATCGCCATTGCGGCCTGGCAAGAATTAGGGCTAACCCTAGAATTATCCCTAGCCACCGCCCGCACCACTCTTCAGTTATTGATGCTGGGGGTCATCCTACAGGTGGTCTTCACTTGGCAAAATCCCCTAATTCTGATCGCAGTCTTGCTAGTAATGGTCAGTCTGGCGGCGCTGGTGGCCCGCAATCGCATTAGCCGCAAACTGCCGGGACTGTTGGTTTTAGTCTGGGGAGCCATTGCCGTGAGTACGGGCCTAACCCTGCTCTATATCAATATCTTAGTCCTACGTCAGCCTGGAGTCTGGTCTAATGCTCAATATCTGATTCCCCTAGGAGGGATGATGATGGGAAATGCCATGAATGCGGCGGCCATCGCCGGGGAACGGTTTGTCAGTCTGATTGAGCATCATCCCCTAGAGATTGAAACCCATCTCAGTCTTGGGGCGACTCCTCAACAAGCTCTAGCCAACTACCGCAAGCAAGCGATTCGCGCCGGAACGGTGCGGATTGTCAATACGATGATGGTGGTGGGGTTAGTCACTCTACCTGGCGTGGTGACGGGACAGTTGTTAGGGGGGGCGAATCCCATTGATGCGGCGGCTTATCAAATGCTGATTATGTTTGCGATCGCCCTGACGGACTTTATTGCGACAAGTCTCTTGATTGCCAGTTTAGGACGACGCTTTTTTAATGAGGCGGCCCAGTTGCAACAGTTTTGAGATCCTGATGACTCCGATAATGGTGATTTATCTCACACCGGACGGGTAAGTGGTATCACTTAAGACAGGTGATGCGATCGCCTAAAAATCTGTCCTAGGGTCACTGACGGCGATCGCCCCGATTCGAGACAATAGGTTTATTGAGTTCGGAGTCAGGATAAATACTTATGTTTAATCACTATATCACCCCCCAACAGTGGTTAGGACGCCAAAGCAAAACCGCATCGATGGTTCTGGGACTCTGTCTCAGTTTAGGGCTGGCGGGGGCCGCTGTGGCTGAGTCGGTCTCGGTTGCGGCCCGCCGAGACCTGGCCCCGGCGAATCTCGATGATGGTGAATATGTCTATAGTTCAGCTTCTGAGGCCAATCAGTTGGGTGAAACCTATATGGTCTTTGAAGCCGATGGCGATCGCATTGTGGGTGGATTCTATATGCCCTCATCCTCGTTTGATTGCTTCGATGGTCGTCTTGAGGAGAATCAGTTAGCCCTAAACATCCAAGACAGCTATAGTGAGCAGACCTATCGCTTTAACCTGGCTGTTCGCCGGGATACCTTAGTCGCTGCGGGTCAAGGGACTGCCAATAACGCCAATATCCCCGGTTTCCAACCCCTAGACGGCCTGACGGCTGTTGATGAGCAGGTGTTAGAGACTTGCCGGGGTGTGATGGGAGCGAACAATTAACGAGGCCCTAACTCAGTTGCACGACGGCTTGATTATCCATTAAGCGATTCGAGGTTAGCAGATCATCGACGGTGATGCGTAGAACGCGCTCGTGGTCGATACGAAATTGAATTTTGACGCGATCGCTCCCCGGAGAGCCGGGCGGGTCTAAACTGGCGATCGTGCGTCCGCCCTCACTGTCATTGAGGGGGATGACGTTAACCTCAGCCTCAGCTTGACGGGTAATGAGGCGATCGCCATCAAAAAAGACTTCTGTTTTCGGGGCTTCAGCGGCCATCTCCCCGAGGACTAACTCCAGTTTGGGCTGGTTAGGCGTCGAGGCCCCTAACGCCAGTTCAATGGGACGCTCTAAGGGATAGGGTTGTCCCGGCTGAATAATCGGATGCCAATCATGGGCATTTTTACGACGGTTCCAGTAGCGAATCCCATAGCCGTGATAGAGAAAGTCTTTGAGAGCAATACCTTGGCTGAGTTGTAAGGCGCCGGTGGCGATCGCATCGAGGGGGCGATCGCAGCGAATCTTCTCAGCCGGGAACCATTGTCGAATCCAGTCTTGAACGGCGGGAATTTGCGACGTTCCCCCCACCAGCAACACGGCATCGATATCGGGGGTTTCTAATCCCTGTCGTCGAGCTTGCTGCAAGACTTGGGTTAACGACTCATCTAGGCGTTTAAAGAACTGCTGCTGTTTAAGGATCTCCTCAAACTGCGATCGGCTCACCGTTAACTCATAACTCTCGAAGCTGTCCTCATTAAAATAAACCTCCGTCGCCTCAGTCCGAGACGATAACTCAATTTTCAGCCGTTCCATGAGGCGGTAGGTGAGGGGAGTTTTCGGGAGTCCCTGCTGGCTGGCCAGTTCATCGAGAAGCCAGTTATCTAAATCAGCACCGCCGAGGTTTTGGCCCGATTTAGCCAGAACTTTGGCGGTTTCGAGTTTTTGCCCGGACTCCTCACGAAAGGATTTATCACCCCATTTGAGAATAAAGCCGAGGGGATGACGGCTGGTACTCGCACTACGCTGTAGCTGCACCAAGGATAGATCTAAGGTTCCACCGCCAAAGTCAACCACCAATAATAATTCCGCATCACTTAAGCCATAGCCAAGAGCGGCGGCGGTGGGTTCATCGAGGAGACGGACTTGCTCAATTTTTTGGGGAAGTTGGGGAGACTCAACCACGCAGCCGAGCCAATGACGATAGGTTTCAAAGCTATCGACGGGAACTGTGAGAATTAAGGAGTCAAGGGGTAGAGGAACCTCAGCGATGCTTGAGAGGACGGTTTGCAGAAACCACTCTCCCACCTGTTCAAAGCGTATGGGGACATCGTCGAGGCTGGGCAAAAATCCTTGAATATCGGAGCCAATTCCCCGTTTAAAGCTATTGAAAAAGCGCGCATCCTGTTGGGTATCTAGGCCGCGATCGCTCACTTGTTGTCCGGCAGCAATCGCTCCGGTTTGGGCGTTCTCAACGTAGATGAGACTGGGAACGACTGGGGGGTTATCCCCCTGTTGGCGACTTAATCCAGGGAGTTTTAGTACCTCTGGCTGTTGGCTAACGGTATTCGAGCGGGCAATGACGGTGTTGCTGGTACCGAAGTCGATGGCGATCGTCATGGGGGAACGGTTCGTTAACAATGGGGGCGTACCGCCAAGGGTGCGCCCGTGGAGGTGAGTCTATATGTGATGTTAGATTAAAGCAGGCGGGGGGGTATCGTCATCGTCGCTGAGGTTGTTTTTGCTGCCCGGTGAGGAGTTGTAGAGCGCATCGAGCTTCTCGCGAGCATCTTCGATACCAATTGAGCGCATCACTAACAGGGGTTCTTCGACAACATGGCCCGAGTCGTCGAGGAGTTCGGGGTGCGGACTTGGCTGAGGACGACGGCTAAACTCGGGGTTACTCATCGAGCGAGGTTTCTGAGAGTCCGAACTAAAGGCTAAGAGGTTTCTAACCAGGTTTCCAACGGCGACAAAGGCCAGAAAGGTAAAGGCGAGAATATAGAGCAGATGTAACATAAACGTGTCCTCAGATAAATCAGGGATGATCAATCGGCTAGTTGGGGCAGTTCACGGGTTAGGTGGAGGAACTCCCCTAAATCAACGCTAAAAAAACAGATTGTTAAGGCGAGAGATTTTGTCTGGGCAAGGGTTTGCCCACCCGACTTGGGGTTATTCTCTCACCGATTGAGGGCCTGGGAGTGTTCGGCGCGAAATCGCATTGAGACTTGCCAACATTCTGTCAGCAGATGATGCCAGGGCATTAGAACTGACATATCGACCCCGGCTTGACAGCCTGTTGCATCCAGCATCATTTTGGCGGAGTTAACCTCCTGCTGGGCGTGGATGACACGATGCAGCAGATCTTGCTGTTCGTGAGTCTCTAGGAACTCGATGGTTTCGGTTTCCAGGAAAGTCCGAGAGCGTTCAAACCAGTATTGGAAGTCTTCGAGCAGGGGTTCGAGGACTTTTTTGAGCAAACTCGGCTCGGGGAGATGGGGGCGACTCATAAGTTAATAATAGTTTACCGACTCATCTACAATCTTAACGCTATTTACATTTGTTTACAAATTTGGCGAAGGGTCTAAGTCAAGACTGCGATCGCCCCAGCCTAGAGCGATCGCAGTCCTTGAGTTGTCTGAGTTTCATGACCTCGATGGCGCCCACCTCATCCGGCTCGGCGAAGGAAGCGGCGGCGATCGTGAAGAATTTCCTCAGCCTGATAGACCTGTTGAGATAACCTCAACCATGGCCCAAATCCGGGAATCCGTTGCAGCCAACGGTTAAGACGCGCAGCATAAGACCTGTTCATCGGAGTTCTCCTGTCTGTTACATAAGCTACCGAACTAGCTCTATTCTAGCAATTTTGCCTGGGAACTTAACCCAGTCTGGCCTTTAAATTATTATTTCGCCTTAAAGTGATAGACATCTTGCAGTAACTCACACCAGCCGCTGGCCAACAAATCCAGAATCCTCTCACCTTTCTCGCGACTGGCCGCCGTCGCATCGCCAACCACGCCGCTGTCACTGAGATCCTGGGTTAACCAAGAAAAGGTCAGTCCCCCTTTGCTGGCTAACATCCCCGGCTGTGGGGGGGGATAGTCTCGCACCGCCTGCTTCATCCGTACCCATTCAGGGAGTAAAACTAGCATCAAACTGGTTTCAGCATCGCCAGCGTGCATCGCCTCTTGCACTTCTCGTTCACTCAGGAGACGTTTATGCTCCTGAGTGACTCGCCAGGTAAAAATAGGAAAGAGCCAGAAATCCTCATAGCGAGCATGAAGATCTGTGGCGGCAATTTCCATCACTTGGGGTTGTCCACCATGGGAGTTCATCAACACCAATTTACGAAATCCGGCGGCGTAGAGACTCTCGCCAATCTCCATCAGGGTGCTGAGGAGGGTGGTAGCGGACAAACTAACGGTTCCGGGGAAGTGACGATGTTCATTGGATTTGCCGTAATGGAGGGGGGGCAAAACATAGACGGGAATCTCGGCATTTAGACGGCTTAAGGCTTCTCCTAAAACCCCTAAGCCAATGGCACTATCGACAATGAGAGGCAGATGGGGGCCATGTTGTTCAACTGCTCCAACGGGTTGGACTAAAACGGTGTTAGCTTTATCGGGTAATTGTTCAATCTCTGTCCAGGTTAAATAGGCAAAGAAACGCTCAGGAGGAATAAAATTGTTCATGATGTTTCATGGGATTCTAGGGAGAGATGATGTATGGGGTTTAGACTCAGGGGAAGTTCAATAGTAAAGGTTGTTCCTTGCCCTAGCTGCGATTGACAGTAGATTTTTCCTTGATGTTTTTCGACGATAATTTGATAGCTCATTGAGAGTCCAAGTCCAGTTCCAGAGCCAACCGGTTTGGTAGAAAAAAACGGATCAAAGATACGATTAGAGATTGTTGGACTCATGCCAATGCCATTATCTTTTATTTCAATTATGATTGTATTTTTCCCTTTCGCCGCTGTTGTTAGGGTAATTGTCGGACTGTTGTTTGACCCTGAATGAACCGGAGAATCACCATTATTATCTAAGGCATCAATGGCATTATTGAAGAGATTTAAAAAAACCTGATTAAGTTCCGAGGGATAGCAATTTACTTGAGGAATATCTCCATAGAACTTGATGATTTTGATGTCCGGGCGATTTCTTTGAGATTTGAGTCGAGATTGTAGAACCATCAAGGTGCTTTCAAGTCCGTCATGAAGGTTGACAACCTTAGTTTTAGATTCATCGAGACGGGCGAAGTTTCTCAAACTTAAGACGATATTGCGGATGCGCTCTGCGCCCGAGTTCATCGAATCTAAAATTCGCTCTAAGTCTTCTACTAAATAGCTTAAATCGATATCTTCAGCTAGGGTTTTAATGGAGGTATCAGGATTGGGATAAACCTGTTCATAGGCTTTAAGGAGCCGAAGTAAATCATTAATATATTCTCGGGCATAGCGAATGTTGCCAAAGATAAAACTAATGGGATTATTGATTTCATGGGCGACTCCTGCGACAAGCTGCCCCAGACTCGACATTTTTTCGGTATGAACTAACTGAGCTTGGGGGCGCTGCAATTGAGAGAGGGTTTTTTGAAGTTCTGTGGTGCGTTGTACGACTTGATTTTCGAGAGTTTGGTTATAGTCGGCTAAGAGTTTTTGCGCTTCTTTGCGATCGCTAATGTCTTGAAAGGCAACGATAACCTCATCAACCGTACCGGATTCATCGAGAAGTGGGGTACTGGCCATATCCAGGGGAATTGTTTTATCCAATTGTCGCAGTTCTAGGTCATCGCGTCGCACAGACTGTCCCGAGAGGGCAATCTGTCCGGGGAGTTGTGCGAGGGGATAGAGGTCTGAGGTATCAGCGTGATAGAGGCGATATGTTTGGGCAAACTGCTCTAAATCGGAGTCTACATCACCGAGGAGACGTTGAGCGGTTTGATTGCGGTAGAGCATTCGTCCACGGCGATCGTGAACACAGACCCCTACTGGCATGGCTTCGAGCAATTGGGACAAGCGATTCTGACTTTTATGTAACTCTCGGTTACTGGTCCGCAGTTGCCGTTCAACCTGGTGATGTTCATCGTTGCTGGCGGACAAGACAAGGGAGGTTAAAATCGTCGCGCCCATGAACGACTGCAAGAGTAGAAAGGCCATATACTTGGAATGACCGGCAAACGGACCGAGGCCTTGGACGGTGGTGAAAATGGCAATCAGGGAAATCCCGAACACAAATAGGGTGGTTTCAAATTTGCCAAACCGTAGAACTGACCAGACACAGAGGGGAATCAGGGCATACTCAGCGGGATAGCCGAGTCCAAAGGTTCCGATGAGGATGATAACGCTGACCCCG
>CAZXWM010000073.1:6372-13480 GCA_964644215.1 uncultured Phormidium sp. | reverse complement strand
CGAGCTACCATAAACAAGCCAAGCAACTCACAGACGCTAAGCCCCAATATCCTCAATTAAAAACCGTTCATTCTCAGGTTTTGCAGCAAGTACTGAGAACTTTGGATAGAGCTTGGGATGACATGAAAGCCAGAGGATTTGGGTTTCCACGCTTTAAAACTAAGTATCGGATGCTACAGGATGTCTTTCCTCAGCTCGGGAAAGAGCCAATTAAAGATGATGCGATTAAGTTCCCTAAGTTCGGGTGGATTAAATGGCGACAGTCAAGACCCATTCCTGAGGGATTTGAGGTCAAGCAAGCACGGATCGTCAGGAAAGCATCGGGTTACTTTGTGATGCTGTCACTACAGCTCAATGTCGATGTTCCTCAACCCATGCCTCAGGGTCATCCACGAGGATTAGATTTAGGATTCGATAAGTTCGTAGCGACCAGTGACGGTGAAGAGATTAAGCGACCTCGGTTCTTGAAAACTAAGCAGCGTCAGCTTAAATTGCTACAACGCCGGTTAAAGAACAAACAAAAAGGGTCAAATAATCGACACAAGTTAAACCAAAAAATAGCTGGCCTACATCAACGGATATCTGACCATCGTAAAGATTGGCATTTTAAATTAGCTCACCATCTTTGTGAGGGTGCTGGTATGATTTTTGTCGAAGATATAAACTTTGTCAGTTGGCAAAGAGGAATGCTATCAAGAGACAGTGCTGATGCTGGCTTGGGTCAGTTTGTCCATCGATTGGAGTGGGTCTGTTGGAAAACGGATACCTACTTCGCCAAGGTCAATAAGGATGGCACAAGCCAGACCTGTCCTAACTGTGGCGCACATACGGGCAGGAAAACGTTGGATATTCGCGTTCACCACTGTGATGAGTGTGGATATCAAACCACAAGAGATGTAGCAGCGAGTCAAGAAATCAGAAATCGTGGTCTAACAGCCGTCGGGCAGACGGTGGTGGAAAATGTCTGTGGACTGGATGCAACGGGGAGTCTCGGTCACGAGGCTCTAGTTGGCACGGAACGAAGCAGAAACCCTAATTCGCGAGGATTGGGAATCCCCCACTTCAAAGACATCAAGCGTAGCGAGATGGCTTAAGTGGGGGAGGATGTCAACATGGCGACCGTCGCAAAATCGTAGTAGAGTTGGAAAAGCGTCTTTTTAGGATGGGGAGTGATGGCCGAACGTTGCGATCAAACCAGAGCCAGGCCTCAATCTCAGCCCCATAGTTGGAGTGCGATCGCCCCGCTGCGAGTCTGTCCCCACGAGAGTTTTCGGATTTTATGACCTCTGTTGAGCCATATCACAATACCTCGACTTGGTCAACCCTGTGGGAGTCTCCGGAGGTGATGATGGTGATGGGAGTGAATCTCAGCCTGGCGATTTTGGGGTTTGTGCTGGCCTTTTATCTAAGGCGGCTGCGTTGTCGTCTGGCGCGTTTGAGTGATTGGCTGCTGACGACGGAACGGTACAGCCGTCAACTACTTCCCTTAGCCTGTACTTGGCTTGATGAACGTCATCAGACGAGCCAACAGGCCCGCGATCGCCTGCAACAGACTCAACTACGATGGCAACTGTTGCAACAATCTCTGTCCGTCATCGTTTGGATTTGGCGTCGGCGAGGGCGCATCCGTCAATAAATTTTGCTAAGACGCCTCTTGTCGGGTCAGGTCTAACCGTTAAACTAAAAAGACCCTGGTTCGAGTTTCAAAGCTTTTCCCTTGTTCCTGTGACCTTTCGAGCGTTCTAATGAGTGCATCCCCCCGTCATCCCTCCCGCCCCGAGACAGGTTTTGGGCGCGATCGCACCCCAGCCAATGCAGATTATCGGCAACTCAAGTTTGAGGATCTCACGCCGATGATGCAACATTACGTCGAGACCAAACAGCAGTATGCCAACGCCCTCTTACTCTACCGGGTCGGCGATTTTTTCGAGTGTTTTTTTGAAGATGCCATCACCGTTTCCCAAGAACTCGAACTGGTTCTGACGAGTAAAGATGGCGGCAAAAACATCGGGCGAGTGCCGATGACCGGCGTTCCCCACCATGCCCTCGATCGCTATGCCACGATGTTAGTTGACAAAGGCTTTGCCGTGGCTATTTGTGACCAAATCGAAGATGCGGCGGCGGCCAAGAGCGAAAAACGCATGGTTGAGCGTCAGATTACTCGCGTTCTGACTCCCGGAACCCTTGTCGAAGCGGGAATGCTCAGTGCCAGCCGTAACAACTTTCTGGCCGCTGTGGTGTTAGTGAAACAAAAGTGGGGCTTAGCTCACGCCGACATCTCAACGGGGGAATTTTTCAGCACCGAAGGGCAAGGCGTCGAAGCCTTAACCCAGGAACTGATGCGGTTGCAGCCTTCAGAAGTGTTGCTTCCCTCGTCAACCCCCAATCCAGGTCGTCTGATTCGCGCCGGAGACTCGGGTGATGAGATTCCCGAGGGTCTGCCGCGCCAGTTTTGCTATGCTCTACGTCCGCCGAGTTCCTTTGAAGCGAGTAACAGCCGTCAGCGACTCCTACAACGCTATCAGTTGCGATCGCTCGAAGGCTTAGGCTGTGACCATTTACCCATCGCCGTGCGAGCCGCTGGAGGACTCCTCGATTACCTGGAAAACACCTTTGAACAAGATGTCAGCGATCGCCGAGCCGGAGCCGCCCCCAGGAAGCCGCGCCAACTGCCGCTGCAACGATTACGCAGTTACGCTATTGCCGATTATCTGATTCTCGACTCCCAAACCCGCCGCAACCTAGAAATCCTAGAAACAGTCCGCGATGGTTCCCGTTATGGCTCCCTGCTCTGGGCCATGGATCGAACCCGCACGGCGATGGGAGCTAGGGCGCTACGACGTTGGTTGCTGCAACCCCTACTCAATCAACACAACATTGAAGCGCGACAGGAGAGCCTCGCTGAGTTACTTGCCAATCCCAGCCTGCGAGAGAGCCTACAAGGGGGCTTAAAACAGATTTATGACCTCGAACGCCTAACCGGTCGTGCCGGGTCAGGAACCGCCAATGCACGGGACTTGGTGGCGATCGCCGACTCGATTGTGAAACTCCCCGAACTCGCGGCCCTGGTGGCTGAGTCCCACTCTCCCTATCTACGAGCCGTGGCCCGGGTTCCCGAAGCTCTCGCCCAGTTGGGCCAGCGACTCCATAACGCCCTCGTCGAGACTCCTCCCCTACATCTGAAAGAGGGCAACCTGATTCGGCCAGGAGTCAATAGCCAACTCGACGAAATGCGGGAAATGGTCGGCGGCGATCGTCAATGGCTGGCGGAGTTAGAAAGCCAAGAACGGCAACGAACGGGCATTAGTACCCTGAAGGTGGGATTTAATAAAACCTTCGGCTATTACCTAGCCCTACCACGCTCCAAAAGTGACTTAGCCCCCGACGGCTATATTCGTAAACAAACCCTAACCAACGAAGAACGCTATATCACCCCGGATCTCAAAGAACGCGAAGCCCGGATTCTCACGGCCCAGGATGATCTCAATCGTCTCGAATATGAGATTTTCTTGGAACTGCGGGCCTCTGTGGGGGCCTTAGCCGAGGAAATCCGGGAGGTGGCGCGAGCTGTAGCCGCCCTAGATGTCTTGGCCGGCTGGGCGGAACTGGCCAATGAACAGGGCTATTGTCGGCCCCGGTTGCTGGCATCTCGGCAGATTTCTATTATTCAAGGTCGCCATCCCGTCGTCGAGCAATTGCTTCCCCCAGGATTCTTCGTTCCGAATTCAGCCGAATTAGGCTCGATAGACGCAACCCCCTCGGAATTGGAGAGTCGGCAGCAACCGCGTCCCGATGTGATTATTTTGACCGGCCCCAATGCCAGTGGCAAGAGTTGTTACTTACGACAGGTGGGACTGATTCAACTGATGGCACAAACTGGCAGTTTCGTCCCCGCTGAGGCGGCGGTATTGGGGTTGTGCGATCGCATCTTTACCCGCGTCGGTGCCGTCGATGACTTAGCCACAGGGCAATCAACCTTCATGGTGGAGATGAACGAAACCGCCAATATCCTCAATCATGCCACGGAGCGATCGCTGGTGTTACTCGATGAGATTGGTCGAGGAACTGCTACCTTTGATGGCCTCTCCATTGCTTGGGCGGTTGCCGAACATTTAGCCAGTCAGATTCAAGCACGGACTATCTTTGCCACCCATTATCATGAACTCAATGAACTGGCCTCGATTCTGCCCAACATTGCCAACTATCAAGTGACGGTGAAAGAGATGCCCAACGAGATTATCTTTCTGCACCAAGTTCGTCCAGGCGGTGCTGATCGCTCCTATGGCATTGAAGCCGGGCGTTTAGCCGGATTGCCGCCCTCAGTCATCCAGCGCGCTCGTCAGGTGATGGGCCAAATTGAGCAACATAGCAAAATTGCCCTGGGATTGCGTCGGGGTGGCTCTGGGCCGGCTTCAGGGGTGGGTGAAGCCAGAGGACGCTATTCGAGCCAACGCCAACCCGAGAGTCAGGAGCGTCCCCGACTGCAACAACTCGATATCTTCGGTCATCGTTCCAGCTTGAACAGTCAGCCTAATGGTAAATCCTGATGATACAACCCAAGCTTCGCCTCTTGTCGCGCCCACTCAGTCCTCTATCCTGGGGTTTGGGAATGGTGGTGTTGAGTGTGTGTGTTCCCCTCTCTCCGGCTTTAGCGGAGTTTGTTCCTCCTGATCGCGGTACTCCAGGGCGTTTGGAGGGAGCTGGTACTCGCTGGAGCGATCCTAGTGAGATTGAGCCTCGGGATCAGCCTCTGTTTGATACGGTGCGAGGCAGTTGTGCCTCTAGCCCTGACGCGGATGCTCGGCCGTTAACTCTCTTGGTTCCTGCGGATATTTTGGGGATTACTTTGGAGGATTATCCTCGCTTTTTTGTCTATGTGCCACCGTTACCTGAGGGGGCGAAGTTAGAGTTTGCGGTGACGCAATGGGAGTATCTCGACGGTGAGGGAGACGAGGAGATCCGCGATCGCGAGGTGTATGTTACTCAAGTCTCACCTCCTGAAGAGGGTGGCCTTTTGGCGTTAGAGCTGCCCGAGCAGGACGACGAGGGCAACCCGGTGACTCCCCTGGCGGTGGGTAAGGACTATACCTGGTTTGTGCGTATTCTTTGCCATCCCGAGGCGCCCACCCGCTTTGGTCCTGATATTTGGCGTGAGGCCTGGGTGACACGGTTAGCCCCTACTCCTGAGTTTGCGGCTGAGTTAGACGATGCCTCTCTCTCGCAACAGGTGGACCTGTTGGCGGAGACTGGGGTTTGGTACGATGCCCTCGATCGCCTAGCCGAGTTGCGATCGCGTTCAGATGAGGACGAGTCCAATGTAGACCAACGTTGGCAACAGTTCCTGGATCTGGTCGAAGGTGCAGAATAGTTAAGCCACTTGCGGTACTCCCTATTCCCTCTTGCCTCTTGCCTCTTCGCTACCCCCCAATCGACTCCTTCAACCGATACAGCACCTGCTCTTGTTGCTCGATTTGTAGTTCAGGAAACATCGGCAACGAGAGAACCTGGGAACAGACGGCTTCGGTGACTGGGAAATCGCCCTTAGCGTAGCCTAAATGGTGATAGACGGGCTGAAAATGGAGCGGGGTTGGGTAGTAGACCATTGTGCCAACTCCCTGGTCTTGTAGGCGCGATCGCAGGCGATCGCGGTCTTGACTCGCGGCCAGTCGGAGGCTGTATTGATTCCAAACATGACCGGGGACATCCTCGGGGAGGTGTAAATCTCCCAGAGGTGCGAGTAGCTGTTTGTAGCGTTGGCCGACTTGGCGACGTTGCTGGTTCCATTGGTCTAAATAGCCCAGTTTAACGAGCAAGATGGCTGCCTGAAGGGCATCTAGGCGACTGTTAATGCCGATTTCTTCGTGGTAATAGCGGCGGGTTGCGCCATGTTCCTTGAGCGATCGCAGCCGTTGTGCGAGTTGAGTGTTGTTGGTGGCGATCGCGCCGCCATCGCCAAAGGTCCCTAAATTCTTGGTGGGGAAAAAGCTAAAACAGCCAGTGATGCCAAAACTTCCGACTCGTTGTCCTTGCCAAGTGGCCCCGGTGGCCTGGGCGCAATCTTCGATCACAGGAATCTCATAGGCCTTAGCTAAAGCCATCAAGGCCGTCATATCCAGCGGGCGACCAAATAAATGAACTGGCAAAATTGCCTTAGGTTTGGGGCCTCGGGACGACTCCAAGAGGCGGGCGAGTTGGTTGAGATCGAGATTAAACGTCTCGGCCTCAATATCGACGAACAGCGGTGTTGCGCCAACGGCACTAATCATCTCTACCGTGGCGATAAAGGTGAAGGGAGTCGTGATGACGGTGTCGCCGGGGCCAATATCCAAGGCTCGTAGGGCTAAAAACAGGGCATCGGTCCCTGAATTGCAACTGACACAATGCTCGGTGCCGAGATAGGCGGCAAACTCTCGCTCAAAGCGGGTTACGGTTTCGCCGCCGATGTAGCGTCCCGAGGCCATGACCTTGAGAACCGCTTGGTCTAACTGCTGTTGTAAGCCTTGATATTGCTGTGCTAAGTCCAGTAGGGGAATTGAGTTCACTCGCTCAGGCCCGAAAATGTCTCTCCTTAGCATACCGCTCCTGTACCCTGTTAAGTTAATGCCGCCTCTGGAGAATGGGAGCGGTATTGGTTGAGCATTAGCCTAACCAGGTCGTACACCATTAAAGCGTAAAACTAATGCAATGTAATATGTTGCTCATTATTAACTGTTTATTTTCAAGTGTCTATTGTTGATTATGCCCGATGTCACGGATTTAAAGACGGCCCTAGTTCATGAATGGCTTACTCCTGAAGCAACCGGTGGTTCAGAACTGGTAGTGCGGGAAATTCTCAACCATGTCAATGCCGATATTTATGCCTTAATCGATTTTGAATCGTCCAATCCCGAGAGTTATCTCTATGGTCGTCGTATTGGTACAAGTTTTCTGCAACAGTTGCCGCGATCGCGAGCTGGCGTGCAAAAATATCTGCCCCTATTGCCTCTAGCCATTGAACAACTCGATCTCGGGGACTACGATCTGATTCTCTCATCGTCCCATGCCGTGGCCAAGGGGGTCCTGACCCGCCCGCAACAGATGCATATTTGCTATTGCCATACGCCCATGC
>CAZXWM010000073.1:0-6362 GCA_964644215.1 uncultured Phormidium sp. | reverse complement strand
ATGCGTTACATTTGGGATTTGACGTTTGACTACCTTCGCGAATCGCGCTTAGGGCAAGGGATACCGGGATGGTTCACCCGTCTGTTGTTGCATCAATTGCGTCAGTGGGATGTTCTCAGTGCCAACCGTGTTGATTACTTTATCGCCAACTCTGGACATACGGCGCGTCGGATTTGGCGTTGTTATCGTCGCCGGGCTGAGGTGATTTATCCTCCCGTGGAGGTGGAGCGATTTCCCTTTGTCGCCGATAAGGGAGAGTTTTATCTGACGGTGGCGCGGTTAGTCAGTTACAAAAAAATTGATGTGATCGTCCGTGCCTTTAACCAACTGGGGTATCCTCTGGTTGTGATTGGCTGCGGTCCCTGGGCTAGTCGTCTGGAGGTGATGGCCGAGGGGAATATCAAATTTCTCGGATCTCAGCCCAATGAGGTTGTGGAACGGTATATGTCCCAAGCTAAGGCATTTGTTTATGCAGCCTGTGAAGATTTTGGCATTGCTCCGGTGGAAGCGCAAGCTTGCGGAACCCCCGTGATTGCCTATGGGGCTGGCGGTGCCTTGGAAACCGTGCGGGATATTCGTGAGTGGGGCAGTCGCGGTACGGGTATTTTGTTCAAGCCGCAAACTGATATCGCGCTGATTGAAGCGGTTAAAACCTTTGAGGAACTGCGATCGCGCTTTCAACCCGAGGCGGCGCGATCGCATTCGGTTCAGTTTGCCCCTACAATCTTTGAACAGCGTTATCTATCCTATTTAGAACGCTGTTGTCGAGATTTTCAAACGGGTATACCCAATGAAACCCATGTCCTGTCTGCTCATCCGTTTGCGGTGGACTAAAGCCAGATCACGGATATGGCGTTACGATCTCGATTGTGTGTGTGTGTGGTGTGAATGGAAGGAGTACGATGACTGCCAATAGCCAACTGATCTCTGCAAAAGGACTGTGGGCGATCGCCAAACGGGGACTTGCGCCCCGTCTGGCAGACTTGCGCCCTCAAGGGTTCACAGTGGCAGATGCCAACGGTGCGTTGGGAAAACGCCTGTTTGATATTCTGTTTTCTGCCCTGGTTTTGATTTTATTTTCCCCGGTGTACTTCATTTTAGGGGTTCTGATTCTTTTGAGTTCCCCCGGACCGATTTTCTATGTTCAAGAACGAATTGGCAAAGACCGGAAGCCTTTTGGTTGCATCAAATTTAGAACGATGGTCTCTAATGCAGACCAGGTTTTAGAAGAACTCCTAGAAAGCTCTCCGCAAATTCGGCAAGAGTTTCAAGACACCTTTAAACTCAAAAGCGACCCCAGAATCACCTGGATTGGTCGCTTTTTGCGGTTTACCAGTCTTGATGAGTTTCCCCAGTTTTGGAATGTCCTTCGGGGCGATATGAGTGTGGTCGGTCCCCGTCCGCTCATTCGGGAAGAGTTGCCAAAGTACGGACGCTATATGGATAAGGTGTTAAAGATTCGTCCGGGAATTACGGGATTATGGCAAGTGTCCGGACGCAATGATATTCCTTACGAAAAGCGCGTCAAGATTGATGTTTATTACGTCAATTGCCGTAATGCTTGGATGGATTTTTGGATTGCCGTCAAAACGATTGGTGTGATTATTTTCCCCAAGAATAACGGCGCTTATTAGAATGGTAACTCGTCCGGTTTCTAATGGTATTGGCTAAGGCCAAACCGCTGGGAGGGCGATCGCCCCCTCTCGGTTAGGGTTTGCTACGGTAAACCCAACCTTGACTCCCTGAGAATGGGGTTTCGCCATGGTCTCGACTCTCGGCTGTTCAGCCTTGGGCGGCTTCAGGGTTAGGGACTTGAGCGAAACCTGGGGCAAACTCAGACAAAATAGGCTACAACGGACGAGGGAGTTTCCCAACGACAAAGACTTGAGGATTAGAGAATTGTGAGCGAATTGAAACGAGCATTAATTACCGGAATTACTGGGCAAGACGGGTCGTATCTCAGTGAACTGCTGTTAGAGAAAGACTATGAAGTTCACGGGATTATTCGCCGAACCTCGACCTTTAACACTGATCGCATTGATCATGTGTATGTTGACCCTCACAGTGAGGGAGCGCGGTTATTTCTCCATTATGGGGATCTCACGGATGGGACGACGTTACGGCGCATCCTGGAGGAGGTTCGCCCCCATGAAATTTATAACCTGGGCGCTCAGTCTCATGTGCGGGTGAGTTTTGATTCTCCTGAATATACGGTTGATACGGTGGCGATGGGAACGCTACGCCTCCTCGAAGCGATCCGAGACTATCAACAACGTACTAGCAACGAGGTGCGTTTTTATCAGGCGGGGTCTTCGGAGATGTTCGGGAAAGTTCAGGAAGTTCCCCAGAAGGAAGGTACGCCCTTTTATCCGCGCAGTCCTTATTCTTGTGCTAAGGTCTATGCCCATTGGCAAACGGTGAACTATCGTGAGTCTTATGATTTGTTTGCCTGTAATGGCATTCTGTTTAATCATGAGTCGCCGCGACGGGGTGAGACGTTTGTCACCCGCAAGATTACTCGCGCGGTGGCCCGGGTTGTGGGCGGAATGCAGAAAAAGCTGTTTTTAGGTAATCTGGACTCGAAACGGGATTGGGGTTATGCCAAGGACTATGTACGAGCGATGTGGTTGATGCTTCAGCAAGAGTCCCCGGATGATTATGTGATTGCGACGAATGAAACTCATTCAATTCGCGAGTTTCTGGATTTGGCGTTTGGCTATGTGGGTCTCGATTGGCGTGATTATGTTGAGTTTGACCCCCGTTATTTACGGCCGGCGGAGGTGGATTTACTGATTGGGGATTCGTCTAAGGCCCGAGATAAGCTCGGCTGGACGCCTTCGGTGAATTTTGGGGAGTTGGTGGCGTTGATGGTGGAAGCGGATTTAGCGGCTCTTGGTTTGCCCTCGAAGCAAGCGAATGGTGAGAGTCCGAGCGATCGCGCCTTTGTTCGTCACGATTCTACGAATACGGTGGATTAAAGCCGGGGTGAGGTGGCGATCGCTGCCCCAAGTTCTAGCAAATCTAGCAAAATTGATCATGTTGGGCGGGCGTTCGGCCTGCCCTGGGAAAATGGCATTGAAGATGGCATTGAGAGTCTAAAAGGAAGAGGTTATGGCGGGTTTATCGTTAGCAGACAAGCGGATTGTGGTGACGGGAGGGGCGGGATTCCTCGGTCGCCAGGTGATTGCTCAGTTGGTGGCGGCCGGGGCCAGTGAGAGTAATATCTCGGTGCCGCGATCGCGCGATCGCGATTTACGACAACTTCACCCTTGTCAGGAGGTGGTTAAGGGTCAAGATATCATTATCCACTTGGCGGCTCATGTGGGCGGGATTGGCCTGAATCGGGAGAAACCGGCTGAGTTGTTCTATGACAACTTGATGATGGGAACGCAACTGATTCACAGTGCTTATGAGGCAGGAGTTGAGAAGTTTGTCTGTGTGGGGACGATTTGCGCTTATCCTAAATTTACGCCGGTTCCTTTCCGTGAGGATGATCTCTGGGATGGCTATCCTGAGGAAACGAACGCCCCTTATGGGATTGCGAAGAAAGCCCTTTTGGTGCAACTGCAAGCCTATCGCCAGCAATATGGGTTTAATGGGGTGTATTTGTTGCCGGTGAATCTTTATGGCCCCGAAGATAACTTCAATCCTAGTAGTTCTCATGTGATTCCGGCCCTGATTCGCAAAGTTCATGAGGCCCAAAAACGGGGAGAATCTCAACTCCGAGTTTGGGGCGATGGTTCACCGACGCGGGAGTTTTTGTACTCTACGGATGCGGCTCGGGGGATTGTCATGGCGACTCAGGCTTATGATGATCCTGATCCGGTGAATTTGGGGACTCATGAGGAGATTTCTATCCGTGATTTGGTGGAAACGATTTGTGAGTTGATGGAGTTTCAAGGGGAGATTGTTTGGGAAACGGATAAACCCAATGGCCAACCTCGCCGCTGTTTGGATACGCAGCGGGCGCAGGACCGTTTTGGCTTTGTGGCTCAAACGGGTTTCCGGGAGGGGTTACGACAAACTATCGCTTGGTATCGCCAACATGCGGCTGAACTGGATTAGAGCTGTTAGTTGGGGGGCGGATTTGTGTCCCCAGTTGCGTCTTCTGGGGTTGCGTCTAAGGCCGGGCTATCAAACTCTAATTCAGGTTCTCGGCCTGGTAAGCTCCCCTCGGGTAAGTCTGTCGGTGGGGAGATCTCGGATTCAGGGGTGATGGGGAAGTCGCCAAAGGGATTTTGGCGTTGGTTACGTTCTAGGGGATTATCCTCACTGGGATTGACGCCGAGGGAGACGCGATCGCCGCCAATTGACCGCAATAAGTCAAGCACTTGTAATACATTGTCATATTGAGCCATGGGATGGCCGAACACTACCACGAGTCCGTCTGGGTTTTCGGTTTGATAGGCAACGAGCCGTTCAGGGAGTTCCTCGATGGTGACGGGGTCGCGATCGACGTAGATGCGGCCAATGGGATCGATGCTGACTCGGAACATTTCCCGCATCTGCTGTTCGCCGGTACTGGCCTGGGGCAAACTCTGCTCGATCGCCTGCTGACGGGTCAATCCGACTGCCCCAAGGATGAAAAATGTCAAAATACAAAAAATGACATCCATCAGCGGTAGAATCTCGATATGGGCGTTGTCCTGAGGGATTTCCGTCGGTTTAAGTTTCATTGAAATGGCCGGGGAGCAACAATTAATAATCAACGAATAATCAACAATGAACCCGCAACTGGTGGTCTGACATGATCTGGAGTTGGGGGGAGGTTAGCTGGTGGGGGTTACGTCTGGCTGTCCTTTTTGTCCTCTAGCGTATTCTCGTGATTATCTTCGGGGTTAGGCTGAGGGGAGTTTTTTTCGGAAGTTTTAGGGGGTTGAGAGAAGTTGGTGGTCTTCTGAGACTGACGTTGACGTTGAGCCCAAAATTGCCGATAGCATAGTTCTAAGGCGTTACCACTTTTGCGAAAGACTTTGGCTTGGTTGACGACAAACCCTTGAAACAGACGATAGAAGCTGAGGCTGATAATGGCGACAATTAGCCCAGTGGCGGTGCTAATGAGGGATTCGCCAATCCCCTGGGTGACGCCTTCGGTGGCGGTGGTGCCGAGATCGCCAATGCTGATGGAACCGAGGGATTCGATTAAGCCTAAGACGGTGCCGAGTAGGCCTAATAGAGGTGCGATCGCAATCACCCCTTCGAGAAGTTTGTCCCCTCGTCGCATATTCGCCAGTTCTTCATCAGCGGAGGCTTCTAGGGCTAACTGGAAGAGTTCAGGTTCGGGTTCGTGCAACTGAAGCGGCGCGTAGAGGAAGCGAGCGATGGGACTCGATCGCCCCTGACGGGCAATTTCTCCGGCTAAATCCCAATCATGTTGTGCTGTTTCTAAGACGCGATTCACCAATTCTCGCTCTTTGGGGAGGACACGAGCCCAAAACCATAGGCGCTCAAAAATGGTGGCGATCGACAAAACAGACAACACGAGCAGCGGAATCATTGCGATACCGCCTTTGTTAAACAGTTCTAGGATATTCACCCGTTGTACTCCTGCGTTCTCAAACTCTCGATGATAGGGGGGGTATGTTCTGGCAATGAAGCCGGACTGATGCTAGACATGTGGATGCTTTGGTTGCGATTCTAGCCCATTCATTTTAACCGACCGAACAGGATAAAATTGGGGAGCGTTTAGAGAAATCCTCGATGGTTTGGCTCAATCTCCCGAAGCAAATACGGCAACATTGGTCTGAGTGGCAAGGGTTTCTCATGGCGGGGCCAGGTGTTGCGGTCATTTTACTCCTTTTTCGAGGCTTGGGCCTGTGGCAGCCTCTGGAATGGGCCGCTTACGATTATCTATTCCTATTGCGTCCCGAGAGTTCCCAAGATGAACGCATTTTAATTGTCGGTTTGACGGAACCGGATATTGAACGCTGGGGTTCCCCCATCAAGGATGAGACGTTAGCGACTCTGTTAGAAACCCTTGAAGAGGGTGAACCGCGCGCGATCGGTTTAGACTTTTACCGCAATATCCCTGTCGAACCCGGTCACGATCGCCTAGTGGATGTCTTTGAGCGCTCGGATCGGATTATTGGCATTGAAAAACAGGTTCCGGATCAAGTCGGCGGGGTGATTGGGCCACCACCGGTTTTGGCTGATAAGGGCCAGGTGGGGGTTAATGATGTTCCCGTTGATGGCGATGGACGACTGCGACGGGCGCTTTTGTTTTTAACCGATGAGGCCGGCAATTCTTACCCCAGTTTAGGGTTTGTTCTGGCTTGGCTGTATCTGCAAGATGAGAGTGAGTTTGACCCAGAGGCCCAAACTCACCCCGAGTATTTGCAATTGGGACGGCGGGTGTTTTATCC
>CAZXWM010000072.1:0-13482 GCA_964644215.1 uncultured Phormidium sp. | reverse complement strand
GCCTACTACGTCAACCAACGTTGGTTGGGGGGAATGCTCACCAACTGGACGACCATTAAAACCCGTGTCGAGCGCCTCAAGGAACTCGAAAACCTCGAAGAATCTGGGAACTTAGATCTACGTCCCAAAAAAGAAGGGGCCATGTTGCGCCGGGAACTCTTCAAACTGCGCAAGTACCTCGGGGGGATTAAGGGAATGCGCAAAGTTCCTGAGATCGTCATCTTGGTTGACCAACGCCGCGAATACACCGCCGTTCAGGAATGTCATAAACTCGATTTGCCTATCGTCTCGCTGTTGGATACCAACTGTGATCCTGATGCCGTCGATGTTCCCATTCCCGCTAACGACGATGCCATCCGATCGATTAAGCTAATATTGGGCAAACTGGCCGACGCGATTTATGAAGGTCGTCATGGTGAACTCGATTCTCTGTCTGAGGATGATTATGACGATTACAGCGTCGATGATTTCGAGGATGACGAGGTAGAATCCGACGAGACCTCTGATGATGTCTCCGATGAGACCTCTGATGAGACCCCGGATGAGACCCCGGATGAGACCCCGGATGACACCGAGGAGAAGTCCCAAGCCAGCCAAGCCACTGACAGCCCAGTCTGAGGAAGAATAAGCAGCTTCCCTTGTACGTGTAGCACAAACGACAAACATAGAAGCAATCATGGCGCAAATTTCAGCAAAAGACGTTAAGGAACTGCGCGATAAGACGGGCGCAGGGATGATGGACTGCAAAAAGGCTCTCAAGGAGAGTGGTGGCGATTCCGAGAAAGCCATTGACTGGCTTCGTCAAAAAGGGATGGCTTCTGCCAGCAAAAAAGAGGGCCGTGTTGCGGCCGAAGGGCTAGTCGGAAGCTACATCCACACCGGTGGACGTGTGGGCGTTCTGATTGAAGTCAACTGTGAAACGGACTTCGTGGCTCGTCGTGAGGAGTTCCAAGACCTCGTTCGCAACATTGCTATGCAAGTCGCAGCTTGCCCCAATGTGGAATATGTCCGCGTTGAGGATATCCCGGCGGACATCACCGAGAAGGAAAAATCCATCGAAATGGGCCGCGATGACTTAGCCGGAAAGCCCGAAAACATCCGCAAGAAAATCGTGGAAGGTCGGATTGGCAAACGGCTCAAGGAATTGTCCTTGTTGGAACAACCCTATATCCGGGATACGAACATCACGGTCGATGAATTGGTGAAACAAATGGTGGCACAGTTGGGTGAAAACATCCGCGTGCGTCGGTTTGTGCGCTTTGTTCTCGGGGAAGGGATTGAGAAAGACGAGGGCGATTTTGCTGCTGAAGTGGCGGCTCAAGCTAATGTGGGCAAAAACTAAGCTCATTTAGTGAACGTTTGAGGGTTCAGGAGACGTCAGGTGCTTCTGAACCCTCTTGTTTGGGGAGATTGGTGACGATGGGGGATATGATGAGATGACTGGATCAACTGAGCGACTCTATCAAACGCTTGAGCGTCTAAGTGGCGAGTTATCGCAACTCTCAAATACGTTTGAGGAGACCTACCGAGAATACATCACGGCGTTAGCGAATGCGGTACAGCATCAACTGATCCTCGCCACCTATCACCTTTGTACTCAAGGCTATCCCGAGGCGTTTTTATCTCTATCGTTTTCTCAGCGACAGGCGTTGCAATTGAGAATTCGTCAGTTGGCTAAACAGGTTGAACCCTCGATGTTGCAAGCGTTCTATCGTTGTACGGCTGAGGTGATGCAGGACGCTCGCGCGGCGACAACCTCATCAGAATCACCGCCGCCATCGTCGATGACGTCAACGACTGACGAAGACGATGAGGATGAGTCGGAGGAGTTCGGGACTATCAGTGAGAGTGATCAGGCGGCGTTGGAGGCTTTTGCTGAGGAGTTTGAGTTACCGGATGATTTATTTAGTCGTGTTGGTCTGCAAAGTTTGTCGCTAGGGGACGATGATGAGGTTCCCTTTATGGAAACGGAGAGTCCCTCGCCGTCGGGTCCAGATTGGTTTGATTTGGAGGATAGGGAGAATTTACCCTCCTTGTCGGATTATGATCCGATGAGTCCTGAACTGATCGCGAGTTGGCAACGTACGGTAGAACAGGGACTGTTGCGGGTGTTGTCTCAGTTGTCGCAGCGGGTGAACCGTCTGCTGCAAAGTCGGGGGATTTTACCGGCTACGGTTCCGCCGAAGTTGGTGCAGGCGGCGACTCAGGTGGATGCAACGGCGGATACGTCGAGCAATGTCCCCAATTTGTTGAAGTTGTTGGTGGAAACGGAGGCGGGGGATAAGTCCCGATCGCAGGTGGCTGAGTTATTGGCGGTTCGCCTGCGTCTGTCAGATATTGAGTTTGCGGACCCGACTCTCAAGACTTGGCGCGATCGCATCCGCAAGTTATCGTCGCAATTGGTGAGCGTGGGACGCAACTATCAGCAAAAACAACGACAACGAGCTGTGGTTGAGGCGGAATCGGCCTGGCGATCGAGTTGGTTTGAGGAGGAAGATTAGCGGCGATTTAGGAGTCCAGGGGGCGGGTAATCTCAATGGTAATACGGCCGCCAAAGTCCGGAATCGGGGCGGCCGGTTTGCTGAGGCGGACTCGCACTTGCTCGACTTTCTCTAGGGCTAATAGGGAGTCGGCGATCGCCCCAGCTAATCGCTCCACGAGAGCAAATTTCTCGGTTTTGATAATCTCTTTGACTTGGGCGATCGCCTGCCGATAGTCTAAAGTCTCCTCAATGGCATCACTTTGATTGGCAGCTTCTAAATCCAGCCAGAGGGTTAAATCTACCTCAAACCATTGCCCTAAAACTTGTTCCTCGGGCAAAAAACCCGTATAACCATAACAGCGAATTTGTGAGAGTTCAATACAATCCATAACCCTGTTTTTGCTTGACAATTTAGCCTTATTATGCTCTAGTTGGCTGACTCTGTTACCATGGTTTCTTCCACCGCTGGACTGGCTTTACTAATGGCTTGCAGCAATAGGTAATTTAACATAGTTCGCACGGCAATAATCGCCGCCAAACGGGCAATATCATCCCAACGACTCGAAATCATCGTCTTAAGAATCGTGGCCCCAATCAAGAAGCTCAGAGCCAAAGAAAACGAATATCCCATCACCAAACGACCCCGTTGAAACGCCTCAGTGGTTTGCGGCTTAAACAGAGCATCTTTGAGATAAATGACCAAAGCCCGAGTGACGCCAATAGCAATTACAAATAAGGCCAACAGTTGACAAAACCCCGTTAAAATACCATTGAGGGAAATCACAAATCCAGACAGTTCCGCCTCAATTCCATCTAATAGCATTCTGTACGTTCCTAAACTGTTAAAGAATAATAAGGCTTGGGACTCATTTCAAGCCAGTGATTGTCCTGGTCTCTTATGATTTTTTGCCAATCAGCCAATAGGATTTCATCTCCCCTCGTCCTTTCAAGGCAACCATCCCTCGTTCCTGGAAATTATAGCGTTGTTTTAAGCGTTTGTAGGTCGCTTCAGTGACCTGAATTTTCCCCGGTTCCCCATGAGACTCCATGCGAGAGGCGACATTTACCGTATCCCCCCATAAATCATAAATAAACTTGTGGGTACCGATAACTCCCGCGACCACTGTGCCGCTATTGATACCCAGACGAATCCGAAATTCCTCGGGATATTGCTGTTGCACATGGTCCACGGAGTCTAACATGGCTAAGGCCATATCGGCGATCGCCTCAGCATGATCTGCACGAGGAATCGGTAGGCCTCCCGCCACCATGTAAGCATCGCCAATAGTTTTGATTTTTTCGAGTCCAAGTTGTTCGGCGATCGCATCAAACTCCGAGAAAATCTGATTGAGAAGATTCACCACCTCAACCGGAGTTAAACGCAACGATAGAGGTGTAAAACCGACAATATCCGCAAACAAAATCGTAACATCATCAAACAACTCGGCGATCGCCCCTTCATCTAGTTTCAAACGAGCAGCGATCGACGCGGGTAACACATTCAACAACAGACGTTCGACAGTTTCCCGTTCCTGGCCCAACGCGGCGGCATTTTTCTCCAAATCCTCCAACATCCCATTAATCGAAGCCCCCAAGTCACTGAGTTCATCCGTACCGTCCGTCGACACACGCAAGGTTAAATCATTACTCTTGCCAATCTCCGACACCGACTCACTCAAGCGAGCCAAACGCCGCAGCACCAAACGTTCCAAAAGAACCACCGTCAGAACACCAAAGACACCTCCGACTAAAAGCAGAGACCCCAGCAAATAGCCTAACGCCTGCCGTCCCTCCCGATAGACATCCCGAGGCATCGTCACCTCAAGCAAAAGCGCAGGCCTACCATAGATATCCCGAATCCAGTGATATCCAGCCAGATTTTGTTGGTTGAGCGGTTCGATCGCCGGCTGATTGGGATTATCCTGCAAACGGGTAGCCATGGCCTGTAAATGGCTAGAGTTCTCCACCGCCGAGAGACGATGAAACTGAACCTGCAACTGGACTTCTTCGGCCAATTTCTGTACCTGAGACTCATCCCAAGGTCGTAGCATGATGATTGTCCCCGGCCTTGAGCCACCGCCAGCACTGGTTAAGATGGGACGGGACGACACCAGAAGCGTCTCCTCAGGAAGAACCCAAAATCCCGCCGTTAGACTATTCGGACCCTCATGAGCCAGCAGAGGATGCTCTGGGTTCAGTCGTTCTAGCCAACAGTCCGGGGGAGGCTGTCCAGGTTCGCCAGGGGACTCAAAGCTACTACCGGCTTTGACCTCCCCCTCGCGGTCAATTAAAAGTAGCCCCCTCAGTTGCAAGTTTGTCAAGACCGTATCGGTGATGTTCTCCTGAAAAAATTGCTCATTGTCCCCGGTCATGAAATCATGCATAGCATCCCAGTTTGACCAGTCTCCCGTCACGAGATTGAGTTGAGTCACTTTTTGCCTTAAGGCGTTCTCCACCCGTTGAATATCTCGGGTCGCATTTTTACGTTCTAAGGCCCAAAAACTACGCAAAAGAACAACTGAAAGACTGCCATAGAGGATGACAATCAACCCGAGTAAACAACAACTTATTAGAATCAGGGTTTTTTGATACAGCTTCATATTTTGTAGGCGAACCGAATCAGCCAGTTCAGGCTTTAACGGGACTTTCAAGACTCAACAGCTTATTTTTTTGTTGGTCGTATTAACGTAAATTGATGAGCCTTAGCTCGCCAATAATACTAATATCTCAACTCCAAACTCATCTTCAAAAAGCTCTTTTTTGTAATTGATACTCCAGCGTTCCAACTCACAAGTATCTCCAGCAGAGTTGGGATAGAGTAACAAATTCATCTGTTTAGAGTCCGGGCGATAGTCACAGCGAACCTTGCCGATAGCGCCGAGTTGGCGGCGATCGAGGGCGATCGCCAACCGCATCAAACCACTCAATTGGCGAACCAATAGACGATGTTCACTGGACAAATTGGCATAAGGTTCATGCTTTTTCTTAGGCGCACTCTTGCGGTGATAGCGAGCTAAATTAGCAATGATCTCAACCTCCAACTCCGTAAACCCGAGCAATTCCCCATGACGAATCAAATAATAAGAATGCTTATGATGAGCCGAATGACTAATATAAAGCCCACAATTGTGAAGTAACGTCGCCACCCAAAGCAACTCTCGTTCCGTTTCGCCCCACTCATGGAGAACTCCCTGAGTTTGGTCAAATAAACTCACCGCAAACTCCGCCGTCCGTTCAGCATAAGGCAAATCCACATGATACTTCTGAGCAATCTTGCGGGTACTGCGTTCACGAACCGAACTTTGATAACAGAGTTTATCCTCAATCAAGCCCCGATTAAGCATCCAATCGACAATCATCCCTTCTCGCAAAGCGCGTTCACAGATGATGACTTCATCGACTCCCAACAGAGACATCGCCTCATGGAGAATCACCGCGCCAGCCACAATAATCTCAGCCCGACGTTCCACCATTCCCGGAATATCAAGCCGTTCCTCATAACTACTCTTGCGGAGTTTTTTGAGCAACTTATGGAGATGCTTAAAACTGAGAACATAACCATTAAGGGGACTCGGAACCCCACCGAGATGATCGATCGCATCCATCGTCGCCAAGGCCTCAATCGTTCCCGAGGTTCCCACCATGCGTAACCTTTCCCCCGGCTGAACCTTAGCCAAAACCTCCTCAACCGGACGTTCGAGCATCCCCTGCACATAGGCTTCAAGGGCGGTATAATCCTTATCCTCAATCGGATCACTATGGACATACTGGCCCGACAGACGCACCGCCCCCACCTTCGTACTACTGAGACTGCGGGATTCCTGGCCATCGCCGAGAATCAACTCCGTCGAACCGCCACCAATATCAATCACCACATGAGGCTGACGGGCTAACTCCATCCCCGACAGCACCCCGAGATAAATCCGTCGCGCCTCCTCAGGCCCCGAAATGAGATTAATCGACAAATTCAACTCATCCCGTACCCGTTGAATAAACTCCCGGCCATTGGGGGCTTCCCGCGTTGCACTGGTGGCCACGGCTACAATTTCATCAGCAGCCAGACTGTGGGCAATTTTTTGGTAGCGTCGTAGTGTCTCGACTGAACGCTCAAGACTCTCAGGTTTCAGATTCCCCGTTTCGAGATCACAGTCCCCTAAACGGACAGTTTCCTTTTCTCGGGTAATAATGGTGAAAGCAGGGAGTTCCGGCTGAATCTGAACCACCACCATGTGAATGGAGTTGGTCCCGATATCGATGGCGGCCAAAACGTAGTTAGAACGCACCGAAACCCCCGCAGGGCGAGCCTGCATCCGAATAGCATTGCTCGGCGGTGTGGTGTCTGTCATGACAAAATCCTCAAAACTAGGACGTTGTCCTCAGTATCTGCGAGAACAGGTCCGACGACAAATAGCTTGATTCTATCGTGACTGGGGGGAGTCCCCCGTCTTGACGGCTCGAAAACTTCGGAGTACAAACAGTGCAACTTGTCTTGATGATATCTCGTCTTGTGCCATCAGTCCTTTGGCGAGTCTGTGGGCGAGTCTACGATGGCGATTCTACGATTATGTCCCCTGCCTGTGCGCCCGGTGCATCTTAAGAGCGTAAACGTGTTTGACAGCGACGAACTGACGGTGACTCGAATCCAAGGCCCCGACGATCTCTTTGACGTGCGGGGACAGTTGTTGCGTAAAACCAATCCCCTACGTAGCAAAATTCTGATTTTTTCCACGATTTATCGCCAGTTCGATTTTAGCGATCGCGACTGGATGGCCCTGAAAGCCCAGGAACTCGACGAACTGCTACGCAATCTCTTCGAGGCCTGTCCGACGTTAGATGAACTCGATAGTCGTCTCCACCGCACCGCACGCAATCTCGATGGAGTTGAGGAGAATCTCAACGCCGCCGATTTACTGGTTCGTTGTTTGACGCGCTTTTATGTTGAAGCCATCGGCGATCGCCCCGAGGATCGCCCCGAGGATCGCCCCGATGAGAGTTCTCAAGAACTCGCCGCCGAGTTTGAGTCTCCCCCAGACAACCTCGGCTTTGGCCATCATATTACCGATAGTCCCGCCTTACAGATGGACTCTCAAAGAGCCTCAGAGCCAGGCGTAGAGGACGATGAGAGCGAGAATAGCCTCTTTTTTGACATGACCTTCAATACAGCGGCCAACAGCCCTGTATCGCCCGCCAAATCGCCTGTACCCACAGCTCCCCATCAAGCCCAACAACCGGCCAGCTCACCTCGTCTATCCGAGCGCCTGCTGCAACATCTAGCCACCACCGATGAAGTTCAGGATCTGATCCGGCGATCGAGTAAAGATCTCACCGAGGCGATCGCCCAGAGTCTTACCGACTTAGAGATGAACCTCGAAGCCACCTGCGCCCATATCGATCCTCAAGAGCAACTGCGCATCAAACATGAAGCCGTCAGCAGCCTCCTCAACGACGTGCGTTTGAACCTCGATCGCATTGGCGGCGTTCTGGAGCATCCTAGCCCCACTCCCGCGTCAATTCCCGTCGCTGACGAGTTACAGCAACAGGCCAGCCAAGGAACCCCGCGCGCGATCGCCCGTTGGCTCATTCAGCGTCATCGCGCCTCCGGGATTAACCTGCTGGCGACACAAAAAGGCCGCTGTCTCCATATTGTCCTCGACTTAGCCTCCCTCAATCCCAGCACCGACCACGATCCCCATCGCCTCGGCGCTCAGATGTACGAGAGTATCCTAGAATTGAAGCTAAGCAGCGCCGATCGCCTGAAAGTCCATGGCCGTGAGCCAGGACAGAAACGTCCGAGTTGGACGCGATCGTTTCTCCTGTAAGCTCATGATTGGATAACACTGGGTCAAACCTCTATGGACGCTCGGGAAGTTTTAGAACGTTACATTTCCGGAGATGTGGATTTTAAGAGCGTCACCCTCTGTAACGCTAAGTTATCCGGCGCAGAACTGATCGGGATTCGACTCAGCGGGGCCAACCTTCAAGGGGCGGATTTACTCTTCGCCTATCTCACCCGCAGTCAACTCGATGGGGCCGATCTCAGAAAGAGCAAACTCGGCGGCGCCAACCTCAAACAAGCCAACTTACAAAATACCCATCTGCGAGATGCAGACTTACATGGAGCCATTTTACAACGAGCCGATTTACGCGGCGCGGATTTAAGTCTAGCCACCCTAATTGATGCTAACTTAATGGGGGCTGATTTACGCAGTTGCAACCTCAGCGGTACCGACTTGCGAGGTGCATCCTTGCGGGGGGCAAATTTACGCTATGAACGCCGAATTTATAACCCCGTCAACTTACGAGGTGCAAATTTATCCTATTGTGATTTACGCGATATTGATTTAAGTTACGCCGATTTAACTCGTGCTAATTTAACCGGAGCAAACTTAACTCAAACCCATCTTCGCGGCACCATTTTCACCCAAGCCAAACTCAAATGGGCCAGTCTGCGACGTGCCACAATGATTGATGCGGATTTAACCGAAGCTGACGTTCGTGGTGCTGACCTTTCCGATGCCATTATTGCCAGTGCTAGAATGCGAGAAGTGCGCCTCCAAAAAGCAAAACTCTATATGACAAATTTAGCGCGTTCCAACATGACTCGCGCCGATTTACGCGAGGCTGACTTACGAGAAGCCAATCTCTTGGAAACCAACTTAACCAAAGCGGATTTAACAAATGCCGATTTAACAAATGCCAATTTATTTGATGCTGATTTAACGTTAACTCGCACCAAAGGCGCTAATTTTACAGGCGTCAAAATTAACGACGATTAGAATTAGTTTTAACAATAAAAAAGACAGGGTATGTTCCAGTTTAGATCCATTTTTTATGAATAAGAATGTTGAATAATAACCGGAACACCCCCCATCTTGGACATTGTGCAGACTAACCCATCCCTCGGGTGGGATAATTCTTCTCAAGAATAAACCCTAAACTTCCCTGAAGTTCCTTCAAATTAGGACGACCAAAAGGAGCATTATTAATCGCCGCATAATACAGCGTTCCATCAGGACGAACCAAAAACAATCCCGGTTCACCAAAGCGTTCTGGCTCATAATCAAACGCCTGATCCGAGATATAAAGTCCCCAATCTCGCATCGACTCCACCGATTGATCATAGCCAACCGTCAGCTTCTCCAACCCCCAATCCGTTTTCGCTTGACGGGCTTTTTCTTGAGAATCTCCACTGACGGCGATCGCCCCCATTCCCATGGCCGCAAACTGCTCCAAAAGTGCCTCTAAATCTGCCAAATAGGCTTGACAAATGGGACAATGGAGTCCTCGATAAAAGACAATCATCGTAAAATTTTGCGGCTGTTGGTCTGGCAACCGCCAAGTTGGGCCGCCAACCGTAGGAACCGTCAACTCAGGAGTTGACACACCGGGCATTAGCTTCGGGGAGGGATGATAGGTTACGCTCATAAAAATCTCTTACGGTTTAAGGTTGAGTTTAAGATAGTCTGTGCTAGATACGTCAATCAGAGTGAACTGGATTTCCTCAGACCTCAACTCGCCCTCATCCAAATTCAGCCCCAGAGTCGTACCTCTAAACAGATGACAGTTCCCGAGTGGGACTGGCTAGAAACACGATCAAGGAGTTTTGTTGCGATGTCTCAACGGGAGTTGTCATGCCCTCACTAGGATTTATACTGGCGATCGCCCTGGCACTGGTTCATGGATTTATCTCCCGAATCGAGGTGGATGCCTTTATTCCCAAATATCGCTGGATCTCCTTTGCGGGAGGTGTCTCAATGGGATATGTTTTTCTCGATATCTTCCCAGAACTCAGCCACGCCCAAGAGGAACTCGCCCACAGTAATTTTTGGCTGCTGAATTATCTCGAAAACCATGTCTATTTGCTGGCCCTACTCGGGCTGACCTTGTTTTACGGTCTCGATCGCTGGGTGATCCTCTCCCGGCAAAGCAACCAAGCCGACAACAACGGCAACCAAGCCGATACCATGATATTTTGGATTCATATGGCAGCCTATGCTCTACTGAACCTTATTTTTGGCTACCTGCTACAAGATTTAGTCCACAGCCTCTGGCAATGCCTATTATTTTTTGTCGCCGTGGCGTTGCACTTCTTTATCGTCGATCATAGTCTGCGCGAACATCACCGCAGCCTCTACGACAAACAAGGACGCTGGCTACTGACGGCGGCGATCCTAGTCGGGGCGATCGCCGGTGAATCCATTGAGTTGAATGAGGCCACCCTTTCCATCATCTGGTCATTTTTAGCGGGCAGCATTCTCCTCAACATTCTCAAAAAAGAACTCCCCGAAGCCCAACAAACCTGCTTCTGGTCTTTTGTCAGCGGTGCAACCCTCTACTCAGTCCTAATCTTGCTAATTTAGAGGTTGAGCATCCATAACCGATCGCACATTCGCCAGACAGCAGCGCCCCTGAGGATTATTGACCTCGCAACCACAGCGCTGAGCCTGAATGTGAGCAGTGATCTCATCAGGGGCATAGCAGTTGGCCGGATCTTGCAAGTCCCGCCTCAGCCAGCCAAAACAATAGCACACCGGCACATCAGAGCCATTATCCTTAGCAAAGACCGCTACTTTAATTTGCTCGATTGTAAAGGTTTCGCCGTCTTCAGCAAAATACACCACCGGGCAATCTGGACTAGCACAAAAGCGATAGCGTTGCTGAGCGTTCAGCTTAGCGAGGGCGTTGGGCAACAGTAAACTTTTGAGGGTAATGAGGGGGACAGACTTGCCCGTTACGCCATTGTGTGGGCAGTGACGACGAACCTCTAGCGAGTCGCCTGAATTGGTCTTGCAGCAATCATTCATAACAAGTCTCCTTGAAATCATTAACATCATTTCCGACAGCAACGGCGATGTCGTCGATAGGCGATCGCCGTCAGGGCGATCATGATGCCCAATAGCGGTAGCAGCACCAGATCGAGGTAGCCAACCCAGGCGGCTAACCCTAGAGTAGTGAGCAAAATGACCAGCACCGGGGTAAAACAGCACAGAGCAACCACAACAGTACCCACTACACTGGCAATCAAGGCGTTTCTAGGTTTCATCGTTTCTAGGTGTCATTCATGTTTGGTGTCATCGGTGTACCGCTCAACAAAGCCGCAGACGATGCCATTACACAGGCTATCTGGCGGAGGCTCGGCTGTCTTGGGAAGCTTGGCCTCTAGTTCAGCCTCCTGGATTGCTAGTTCTCGCCGTAGAGCTTGCAGTTGAGCAATTTGCTGATCAAGCTGCCGAAGATGTTTGGCCACCATAGCTTTAAGCTCTTGACAGGGCGGTGTTCCCCCACTGCGCAGAGTAATAAGTTGACCAATTTCCGTCAGCGACAGCCCCAAACGCTTGGCGTTTTGGATAAACTGCAACCGCTCAACATCAGGTTCCCCATAGAGGCGATACTGAGCTCGGCTACGGGGAGGTGCATCCAGAAGCCCCAGCCGCTCGTAATAGCGAATAGTTGATGCCGGCACTCCGACTTGGCGACTGAGATCGTGAATCAGCATTTGCACTGAATCCGCAAAAATTTCAATTCGTCGTCGAGTCATTGAATTCCCGTGAAGGTTTTGAGTATTAGGTTCACTCTAAACCTTAAACCCGGCTTTAATGTCAAGAGGGATACCACAGTAATGAACAATGAACAGCCAGAACCCCATTCGTTGTTCCGTTTTCAATCCCTGTCGATGTTCAATCCCAACTGATGATGGCTATCAGGCTACGGGATAGTCGTTACCAACCCCTAAATCGTTACAGTTTGCCTCGTTAGGTCAACTGTTTGCTCTCAATTACTCTCGTCGTAAAAAACGAATTAAAGACATTAAATCAATCGAAACAATGGCATTAAACAAACAACAAACCGAACTGTGTGACTCGAGCCGCTGGAATTTTTCTGACCTGAAGGCACTCTTTCTCAACTGCACCCTGAAACCTTCACCTCAACTGTCGCATACCGACGGACTGGTGCGCATTTCACAAGCCATCATGGAAAAAAATGGGGTTGAGGTTGAGGTACTGCGCCCGGTCGATTACACTCTAGCGTTTGGGGTTTACCCTGATATGACTGAACATGGCTGGGAGGTCGATGATTGGCCCGAAATTTTGGCTAAGGTGATGGGTAGCGACATTTTAGTGATTACCACTCCCATTTGGCTGGGAGATAAATCTTCAGTCTGCACCCAAGCGATCGAACGACTATATGCCGCCTCAGCCGAACTCAATGAGGCAGGACAGTATGCTTACTATGGTCGAGTGGGGGGCTGCTTAGTGACCGGAAACGAGGATGGGGCCAAGCACTGTGCCATGAATATCCTCTATTCACTACAACATTTGGGCTATGTGATTCCGCCCCAGGCCGATGCCGCATGGTTAGGGGAGGCCGGGCCAGGGCCGTCTTACCGAGATGAGGGCTCAGGGGGACCTGAAAATGATTTCACCAACCGCAATACGACGTTTATGACCTGGAACCTCCTCCATCTAGCGCGGATGCTCAAAGATGCCGGAGGAATTCCAGCCCACGGGAATCAGCGATCGCAGTGGGCGGCCGGCTGCCGATTTGACTTCCCCAACCCTGAGTATCGCTAATTCCTCTCAGGGCTGTTCTGAGGTTTTGTATCCTGGTCTAGCAAAAGTTGGTCTAAATAGGACAAAAAACGGGGGAGAAGAAGGCAACAGGGAATAGGCAACAGGGAATAGGCAACAGGCAACAGGGAATAGGCAACAAGTGGGTGGTTTTCTCCCAAATGAGAGTGTCTTAAGGCAATCGAAGATTGCTATAGGTACGTTAAACTGAAAGCCGCTACTGAACGCGGCTTCACTCGTCTGTCTTGCACTGCCATCATGCTGACTCAACCCTCAGAACCCACCTGGAAAACCGTCATTCGCCTCTTGCGTTGGCATAAACCCGCCGGCCGCCTCATTCTGATGATTCCCGCCCTCTGGGCCGTCGTCCTCGCGGCCCAAGGAACCCCACCCTTACCCCTGATTGGCATCATTATCCTGGGAACCCTAGCC
>CAZXWM010000071.1:7149-13602 GCA_964644215.1 uncultured Phormidium sp. | reverse complement strand
TCGCCACCAAAATGCGATAGGTTCATTCCTCCCCCGACATATCCCGAACCGTCATCATCACCGGCGGAACCCGAAACAGGGATTTCGCCAACCGTCCCCAAAATGAATGTTCAATCTCAATCTCGGCCCGAACCATCTCCCCATCTTCGGCGGTAATCTGAGCAAAATCATCCCAAACGACGGATAACTCGCGGCTTTCACCTTCCTCTCCACAACGAGATTGGGCTAGAGGTTCTAAAACCATTAAATTTGGCAAAACCGGCAGTTGCACTAACTCGGGGACTTGGGGGGATATCCCATAATGGCAAGTGTAATAGACTGCCGTCGCTGGGGCATCGAAAAAGGGATGTCGGCCATCGACGGTATGGAAGTTATATAACAAGAAATCCCGAGGCGAGTTGGCGAGGCTATCGCGGTTGGCGTTATCGAGATAGGGAGTATAGGCCGCTTGGGATTGGAATACTGGGCGAGGTTGCCAATTTAGGCCATTGGCGGCCACCATGGAGGTTTCGCGGGGAATAATATCGACTGAACTGTCGCCAATCACCTCGCGAACTGAGGCCGGAAGGATAACATCTTGCAAGTTTTCTGCACTTTGGGCTAGTAAGTCGGCTTTCAGGGAGGTGGGATTCCAGAAATAGTTGAATTTCTCGGTCACAAGGGCCGGGGCCAGGGGACGAACCAGGTTAGTGGGGTAATAGTCGGCAAATAGATTCGTGTAATAATTATGGAATACGAGACAGAGAACCAGGCTATAGAGATGGAGGCTATAGGCGAACTTTTGCCAAAATCTAGGACGAATTTGTAGGGTACAAAGGGCAAATATCAAGGGCATACTAAAGACAAACCGCAGTCCATGAGCGCCTTGACGGACAAAGCCATGTTTAAAGGTTAACAGGGTCAGCAAAATCATGGCCACGGAAAAACTGGGGTTTCCCGATTGGGCGACGAGCAGCAGGAGCCAGAAAAGTCCCAGCAATTCCAAGAAAATTAGGGTCAGTTCAGTGGATGACCCGATATAACTCATGCCCCCAGAATAGCCAGCTGTAATGTGAGAGTAGCCGTTGAGATAGTCGAGGAGGGAGGGTTGAGAAATCAGGATAATGACGGCTAAACTGATGCCATACAGTAGGCGGGGTGTAAATTGGGAAATTTGTTGGAGTCGAGGATGAGAGGTGAGGATTTTGGGAATGACGGCGACACCAATCACAACGGATGTGACTAAGCTGAGGATGACTGTTAGCCAGTTGCCAAAGTTATCAACTTGTAAAAAAAGGAAGGCGGTTGTGGCGGTTGCGAGTTGGGAATCGAGAAGGAGTAAGAGATTTTTGCGGACTCCGAGGCGGTTGCGTAATCCTAAGAGAACTTGAACGGAAAAGAAGATAAATAGGGAGACGGATGCTTGCAGTCCCATGGATACTTTACTATGCAGGAGAAAGCCGCCAACTGCCCCGATTACCACTGCCCAATAGTGGGCTTGTTTGCCTTGCCAAATCTCCCGAAAGGAGAGCAGGATGATGATGATATATAGGGTTTGATATTCGGTTTGTAGGGCTTCGTAAAAGTCAGCAATGAAATAGGGAAAGCTGACACTGATGGCAATGGCTAGTTTTTCGAGGGAATGGCGTGATTTAAGAATGCGCCAGATAGCAACGGTAAATAAGATAAGATGAATGAGGATTTTAAATATAAAAATATCCCAGAAGTTTTCGTCTAAGACGGCGCCTCGAACGAGATAGCCAAATGAACCGTAGGTGAAAATAATATCTTTGCCGAAAATGACATTATTGGCGGCAAGTTGACTAATTCCATATTTCCAGGAGGGGTCTAATCCTGTGCCAATGGGTCGAGGAATTGGCAGGAATGCAAAAAATAGGTAAATTGTCAAGATGCCGCAGATAAATTTAATGATTTTATCCGGGTGAAACGTAATAAAAATGGGTTTCATCCTGTCTTAAGTTTCTCTCTTTTATACTGTTGAGGATTTCCGTTTTTCCCAGCGTCTGATACCGATTTCAAGTCCGATGACGAGCAAGAGCCAGAAGGCGGGCAATACGGGACGAAGATAGCGATCGCCGGCTCCAACCGACCAACTGGTAACATCGATATAGGCTACCAGTAGCAGCCGCACGAGAATACACCATAGCAGCATTCCCGCGCCAATGAGCAGTCCACGAGGGGCGCTGCGGCCTCCCCAACCCCAGCCTAAAACGGCCAAGCCAAGCAGAATCGGGAATAGCCATTGATAGAGCTGAGAGACGGCGATAATTAGAGCATCTTTAACTTGATTCACCCGCAAAGAACGGGCTTCAATAAAATCAGCGGCTTCTCGGGTAATCTGACGATAATAGGTTTCTCGCAGCTCAATATCTTCGAGTCCAGAATCGAGCCGTAATACCAAGGAACTGCGGGTTAATTGATAGCCGAGTTCACCACTGCGACGTAACCAAGGAATCACGAGATTTCCTGAGAGGGAGGGAACAAAACTGACGATGGTTTGCGGTTGACAGTCGAGCCAATCTCGTTCACAGGCTCCATTGACTTCGCGGGCAATTTGTTGATAGAAGGCTTCGGTTTTAGGTGCTGATTGATAGAATCCTTCGGCTTCTACGGCATCTCGTACGGCCCAAAAAAAGATACCGGCGGCATAATCATCGCAAACCCCTAAGCCACAAGAGGCGGCGCGCCAACCGTCATCGGCGGGAATTTCGAGGTGGGGGGCTAGGCGACGAAAACTGGGACTAACATCATAAATTTCGGCCCGGGTTGCTGCCGGAATGGTAACTTGAGGACGCTGCCGCTCTGGGGCAACGCGCTGTAAGCTACTATAGGCGGCCCGGAGTCCGGGAGATTTAAGGTCGTAGGTGTGATAGAGTCCATAGTCAAGATAGGTCATCCCAGCTATAAATGAGGTCAGAACGACCCCTGGAGCGACCGTTAATAGGGTTGCAGCGACAAAATTAGTGAAACGGGTGCGCGAGGTAAAACAGTCCTGTTTTAGGGCAATATAGCCGTAGCAAAGCGCAATGACGGGAACGATCCAGACACCCTCGGGGCGGGTATTCCAAAACCCGGCGAGGAGGATGCCGAGTGTTAGAGCGTTGAGGAGGACTCTACGGGGATATGGATAGTCTCGGAGAAGATTGAGACAGGCCCCGAGTATGGCGGCGGTGAGGGGAAGATAGAGGACTTCTTGGAGGGTTTGGCGGTTCCAGTGGTAGGAAAACGGGGCCAAGATATAGAGAATGAGAAATAAACCTGTGGCTCGGGCCGATTGGAGCCAACGCTGTAGGCTGAGGGCCAGAAATAGGCCAGCGGCTAGATAGAGCAGTTCCTGGGCGAATCGCAGCGGTAGGCCCAGGAGATAACTGGCGACGATAAAGGCGGGATATCCCGGTTGGCGGGCTAAGACGAGTCCATCATAGGGAACATCGGGGTCGAGGAGTTGTGTGGCGCGGAGGATGTAACGGAGGTTATCGTGGTGGGCCAGGGAGGCGTGAATGGGGAGATGAGCGATCGCCCAAAGCTTAAGCACAACTAGAGCGATCGCCAAACCCACTAACCCCCAACCTCGCCACGAGAGTCGCGCCATCTTAACGCAGATGTTCTAGGGTGCGAGCGCCACCGGTGAAGCGATCGAGGAATAAACTCATCACCGTCCGCTGCCGAACTTTAATACTGGCTTGAACCGCCATCCCTGATTGTAGGGGAACGCGCATATCTGATTTAGGTAAATCAAAATGTTGCTGTTCTAGCTCGATGGTGACAGGAAAGGCGTAAAACTGGCGATTTTGATCAGGTTCCAAGACATCTTGGCCAATGGAGGTTAGGGTTCCCGGAATTGTGCCAAACTCCATGGCGGGGAAGGCGTTGATTTGAACTTCGACTTCCATTCCCCTGGTAATAAAGCCAATATCATTGTTGGTGACAAAGACATTAGCCACCAAATTGGTATTGGGGACAATCGTGACCACCGGTTCCGTTGTGTTGAGAACAAACCCAGAGCCGCCGCTGTCTTCATCTTGGCCGAAGTTGGGGAGAACCTCAAAGACGACCCCATCAATCGGCGATCGCAACTCCGTAAAGCGTAACTCCTGTTCCGCCGCCGCCAACTGACTGGTTAACTGAGTATCCTGCTTCTGATTTTCAGAAATGGCCTGATAGGCTTCCCGTTCTGAGGTAGCTTGAATGGTTCGTAACTGAGCCTGAGCCTCTTGGATACCTTCTTCGAGTCGTCCGATTTCACCCCGTAGGCGATCCTGTTCGGCGCGTCGGGAGAGAATTTCAGACTGCAAGCCCTCAATCTCTGACTCTCGTTGTCGCTGGGTATCACGAATCTGTGTAATCTCAGCTTCTCGGGCCAGAATATCATCTTGAGCGCTTGAGACTTCCTGTTCTCGGTTCATCACCTGCTGACGTTGGCGGGTGACTTGCAGGCGAGCAATGCCCCCATCTTCGAGGAGTGGCTCTAAATCGGCCAAGATGTTTTCATCTTCGGCCAACACAGCGCGGGAGCGTTCGAGGCGTCGTCGAGACTCCTCTATGCGCTCTTCGGCGGTTGCTAACTGTCGGCGATCGGAATTGCGTCCATCCTCGGCAATCGCCAGGCGACTTTGTAAACTCGAAATCTGGGCATCGAGGGCCATAATTTGCCCCCGAGTTTGCGTTAACTGGGCTTCTAACTGACGAATTTGGCTATTGGTGGCATCTCGTTGCGAAGCCAGTTCAGCCCGGCGAGCCTGAATGCGTTGGATTTGGGTGCGATCGAACTCACCCACAGCATCGAGGACCCCGAGATCCAATCCTTCAGCTTGAGCCTGAAAGGCCCGGGCCTCACTGCGGCGCTGATCACGGGCCTCTCGCAGTGATTCCACCGAAGCTCGCGATACCGTCGAGTCTAGGGTCACCAGTAAATCCCCTTCATTGACTTCATCGCCTCCCGCCACGTGAATCTCGCGCACTACGCCACCGCCGGGGACTTTCACTTCTCGCAGAGATCCTTCAGGTTCGAGTTTGCCTTCAGCGGGAATGGATTGATCCATTTTCGCTAATGAGGCCCAAACGACGCCGGAGGTCGTAATCGCCACAATTAACCAAATTAACGCCCGAGTCCAAAAGGCGGGCTGTTCGAGGATTACGGGTTGTTCTTGGATTGACTCAATTCGTTCGATATTCATGGCTTTTCCCTTGGCTTCGACAGATCATCTGCGCCCCATCCTCAATCTGATAGATATGAGCATGACCCCTACAACTGAGACTGCTGTTGTTCATATAGACAGTAGTAGCGCCCTTTTAGTGCCATCAGTTCTTCATGGGTTCCCTGTTCAACTAAGGCGGCATTGTCCATCATCAGGATACAGTCTGACCCTTGAACCGTCGGTAAGCGGTGGGTGATGAAGAACACTGTGCGTCCTCGGAATTCTTCGACAAGGTTCTGACAGACCATGCTTTCGAGGTTGTAGTCTAGGGCGCTGGTGGCTTCATCGAGAATCAACAAGTTGGGTTTTTGTAGCACGGTCCGGGCGATCGCAATCCGTTGTCGCTGTCCCCCTGAAAGTGCCGAACCCCGTTCCCCCACCACGGTGTTGTAGCCTTGGGGTAGGGTCATAATAAAGTCATGGGCGACGGCCACTTTAGCGGCGTTGATAATCTCTTCATCGGTGGCTTCGGGGTTGTTTAGGGCAATGTTGGCCTTAATGGTGGTGTTGAACAAGAGCGTATCTTGCAGAACCACCCCAACCTGTCGGCGCAAGGAATAGAGTTCAACTTTGTTGATGTCATAGCCATCAATATGAATCCGTCCCGTTTCCGGGGGATAAAGCCGTTGCAGTAGCTTCATCAGGGTGCTTTTGCCCGATCCACTTTGTCCGACAATCCCGACGAAAGACCCAGCCGGGAAATCAATGTTGACATTGGCAACGTTTAATGCACCCGTGGGAACGAAGCGGAAACAGACATCTTCAAATTTAACGTCTCCTTCGACATTTGGCAGGGGAATGTTGAGGCGATCGCTGTCGTTACTCTCGGGTTCGGAGTTGAGAATATCCCGCAGACGCTCAATCGACATCCCCACTTCCTGGAAGCTTTGCCAAACCTGGACAAAGCGTAATAGCGAACCCGTCACGTTCCCGGAGATAATCCGGAAGGCGATGAGCTGACCCAATGTGAGTTGTTGGTTAATGACCAAATAGGCCCCCACCCACAACAGCAACAGGGAGGAGAGTTTATTGAGGAACCCAGCCACAGAACTAGCAGCCGTGTTGGTGAGAATGGTTCGGAAGCCCGCGTTCATATAACGAGCGTAGCGTTCGTACCAGTTCCAGCGAGAGGTCAACTCAATGTTTTGCGCCTTCACCGTCTGCATCCCGTTTAGGGTTTCGACGAGATAGGATTGAGCATCGGCGTAGCGGCGCAGCTTTTGATACCAATCCTTGGCCAGCGGATCGGTCTTCA
>CAZXWM010000071.1:0-7139 GCA_964644215.1 uncultured Phormidium sp. | reverse complement strand
CGTTCGGCCCGTTTCAGCAGCAGTCGCCGCACAATGGGCGAGACAAAGACAATCAAGGCCGTGAAGAAGGGAACGGTAATCAGAGAGACAGCCGTCAGCAGCCAACTGTAACTCAGCATGACGGCGATATAGATGACCGAAAAGACGGCATCGAGAACGACTGTCAGGGCGGTTCCGGTGACGAACTGACGAATGTTGGCCAACTCATTCACCCGTCCGGCGATATCCCCCACCCGGCGTTTATCGAAGTAACCGAGGGGGAGTCGGAAGAGGTGGTCAATGACCTCTGAGCCGAGGTTCAGGTCAATGCGGTTAGTGGTATCAACAAAGAGATAGGTTCGCAGACTGGTGAGCAGGGCTTCAAATAGAGCCACCCCAATCATGAAAATCCCGAGGATGTTTAGGGTTTCGATGCTACGTTGACCGAGGACTTTATCAATGATGACCTGGGTCAGCAGTGGGTTAGCCAGTCCGAAGAGCTGCACGAAGAAGGAGGCGATAAAGACCTCGATCAAGACTTTTTTGTAGCGCAGCATGGAGGGGAGGAACCACCACATGCTGAACTTCTCGGACTGATCTCCCGAGGGGGGCTGAACTAGGACAACCTCGGCTACATCTCCTTCGACCATTTCGGCAACTTGGGCCGGGGTACGATGGAGAATCCCCACTTCGGGGACGGCCAGGACAATTTCTTTTTCGCTGATTTTGTAGAGAACGGCGTAGCTATCTTGCCATTTCATCATCCCCGGTGCTTGCAGCCGTCCTAGGGAGCTTTTGGGGATGCGAGCGAGTTGGGCTTGAACTCCCAGGGTGGGCATAATGGTGCCGCAGCCGTACAGTGAGACGGCCCCTTTGGTTTTTAGCTGCTGTTCGAGCAATTTGCGGATGGCATCTTTGCGGAAGTTAATCCGCATATGCTTACAGAGCATATGGAAGCAGGCTAAGGGAGAGCCAATCGGACCACTACCGCGAATGTGAGGATAACGCGGTGGGGGAGCGAGGGGGTCTCGGGGGGGATCTGGCGGTCGTGGCGGGGCTTCGGGGATATTGGCCAGGGCGTTGCTGGCGCTAGAGACATTATTAGAGACATTATTGCTGGGGACAATGGCTCTTGTGTCGCCGTTGTTGGCGTCTTGGGGGTCTTGTCCTTCGGTTGGGTCGGTGTCGCCCTCTGAGGCGGCGGGGAGTTGGGTGGAGCCGGCGGATTGACTGACTTTGGCGGTCCAGGGAACACCGACTAGGCGTAGGGACTGTTCGAGTCGCGTGCGATTGTAGCGGGCTGGGTAGAGGCGATCGCCGACTTTGGCCTCGGCCAATCCCCCGCGACTGACGAGCCAGAGCCGTTGAGGATCGAGGCGTTCTGGCTCTAAGTGTTGTCCTGAGTCGAGATCGATGATTTGGGCTTCGGACCAGAGCTCGTAACAGAGGCTTTTGATATCGGCGGTTGCATCGGCCCGCCGTTGCAGTTCGGCACTACTGAGTTCAAAGACCTCTGTCAGACTCGGATGCTCTCGTACAGCTCGGTTAAAGTCAGCCTCGTTGCGCAGACAATCCCGAAAGTCATTGACATTAATGCTCACGCAAATGGTTTCGCTCGAAGCCAGGGCTGTTTCACAGGGGAGATCCCGGACTACGCTAATCCAGCCGAGAACTTCACCGGCGCCGACTAAGCGTAAACTGGTTGAATTGCCATTGCGGCGATCGTAGCCGAGAACTCGAACCTGTCCTTGGTAGATAATGGAAATCTGCGCCGGCATTTTATCCCGCACTAGCAGGGGTTGCCCCATGCGATAGCGCAAGAGTTGTGCTTTAGCGGCTAACTGACGCAACTGCTCGGGTGGCAGGCGGTCAAAGGGAGCCGTTTGGGCGAGAAAATCGGAGATTTGGGGTTGGGAGGTGGTCTGAGTCATACGGACGCTGGGGTTGAAGACAAGCGTTTAAAGTAGTCGGCGGCAATGGTTTGCACTTCTTGTTGCAGCCAGTTGATATAGAGTTCATCTAACATCCGCTGGTGCATGGCTGAGTCGAGTTGTGCGGGATGAAACTCGTCGAGGCGAACAATGATAAACCATTCTGCCAGGGGACGGGGCGGCCAAAGTTGCCCCGGTTGACTCACCGAGAGCAGTTTACCGATGGCCGGGTGGGGACGATTGAGGGAGACTGGGCCGAGTTTTCCCCCGGTTCGGGCTTCGGGACCCTGGGAATAGTCGCGGGCGCACTCTTCAAAGTTTTGTTCTCCCTCGTTAATGCGATAGTACAATTCTTGGGCTAATCCTTCATCTTGGCTGCGGATGAGGGAATAGACGACTTGATCTAAGCTGGCTTTACGGCTCATAAAGTGCGATCGCACCTTTGGCCCCCAGGTTTTTTCCTTAAACTTTTGTAATAATATAGGTCGTATGGCCAGGGCTTCGAGTTCTTCGAGGGTCATACCATTGGCTTTCAACCAAGCCTGTTGGATCTCCGGAGAGGTCAATTGGTTTTGTTTACAAAATTTCTGGACGGCGGCTTGTTGTTCGTCTTCGGGACAGGTGAACTCGGCGATCGCCTGATCGATGACTAGCCCCTGCAAAAACTGTGGCAGTAGCTGATAACGTTTGAGCAGTTGAGGGATTTCTTCTGCTGTAATTCCTTGATCGCCGACGCGGAAGACTTCAGTCATCGCTCCTGTCAATTCAATCTAATCGAGTCATCTATAAACACCTTAAGACATGAACCGAGGTGGTTCATGGCCGGGCCGATGTTACCAGGGGTTGGTTACCTCTGGTAAGGCAATACTAATCGATCTCGTGTCTTCCACGCTAATACCTGGCCATGGCGATACATTCAGGATGGTTGTTGCATCCTGGTTGCGCTGACGGGATGGCTGAGTGACTTGTTCCACTGATTGGCTATTTCCCGACTGAACGCCATTGAGAGGGAAGAGGAACGAGTCTCGGTGACAAAAATCCCGAACTTCGCGGGTTCAAACCTGAAGTTCGGGATCTCTACCCCATTTTGATGAGGACGATTGCTGCAAGCTGGGGTTGACGAGGAGGAGGTTAGGTGTTGGGATGTTTGAAATGCCGCAAGCGTTGAGAGAGGCTATACATAATCTCTAGGGCAAACATGGGAGTCTCTTGAACGGCAAATAGGAATTTTTGTAAGTCCATCACAGCTAAGGTGCAGTCTGTTTGAGCGACAGCCGTTGAGGCTCGGGTTCCGTTGACGCGCACTAGGGAGCCTTCCCCAAAGACATCGCCGGCGTCAATGGTTTCGACCACTTGCTCGTCGATGACGAGGTCAACGGCCCCCGCGATAATCCCAAACATGGTTTCTCCGGGTTCCCCTTCCCGGAAAATCACCTCCCCAGCTTTGTAATGTTGGGGTTCGGTTTGCTTGTGAAAAATTTCAACGGTTCTGGCAGGTTGCAGCATAATGGTTGGATGGTTAAATTGAAGTGATTTAGCGGCTTAGGTGATGACGGTTGGTGCGTTCATGCCGGTGTACTGACGAATCTGTGCCAGGTCTTCGGCAAGGGCGATAAAGTCCGCTAGGGCAGTTTGGGGATCGGCGTTATGTTGGCTGGGGTCAGGTTCGTAGCTTTCGAGATATAACCGCAGCGTGGCTCCTTGGGTTCCGGTTCCTGAAAGACGAAAGACGATGCGGGAACCATCGGTAAAGCCGATGCGAATGCCTTGATTTTTGCTGACACTGCCATCGACGGGGTCGGTATAGCTGAAGTCATCGGCATAGTCGACCTCGTATTTGCCTAGGGTTTGGCCGGGGAGGCTTTGCAGTTGCGATCGCAACCCTTCCATCAGTTGATTGGCGTTACTTGAGTCGATACCTTCGTAGTCGTGGCGAGAGTAGTAGTTACGTCCGTAGGTTTGCCAATGGTCACGGACAATCTCTTCGACGGATTGCTGACGCACGGCCAAGATATTGAGCCAGAACAGCACGGCCCAGAGACCGTCTTTCTCTCGGACATGGTTGGAGCCGGTTCCGAAGCTTTCCTCGCCACAGAGGGTCGCCTGACCGGCATCGAGGAGGTTGCCAAAGAATTTCCAGCCGGTGGGGGTTTCGTAGCAGTTGATGCCTAGTTTCTCGGCGACGCGATCGACGGCGGCACTGGTGGGCATCGAGCGAGCCACGCCGGCCAGGCCATCTTGGTAGCCAGGAACCAGGTGAGCGTTGGCGGCCAAAACGGCGAGGCTGTCACTGGGAGTAACGAAGAATTTACGGCCTAAAATCATGTTGCGATCGCCATCGCCATCGGAGGCTGCCCCAAAGTCCGGAGCATCATCACCGAACATTAATTCCACTAAATCATGGGCATAGACTAGGTTCGGGTCTGGATGGCCGCCGCCAAAGTCTTCGAGAGGAGTTCCGTTCTGAACGCTACCAGGGGCAGCCCCGAGGCGCTCTTCGAGCAGCAGGTGGGCGTAGGGACCCGTTACGGCATGGAGGGGGTCCATACACAAACGAAACTCGCCGGAGGTGAGAAAATCGCGAATGCGATCGAAGTCAAACAGAGACTGCATCAAATCTGCGTAATCGGCAACGGGATCGATGACTTCGACGGTGGTTTCGTTGAGTTGGCTGATGAGTAGGGTATCGAGGTCAACATCCGGTGCTTCTAGGATCTGATAGCCCTCAATGGTCTTACTGGCTTCAAAGATGGCTGATGTAACTTTTTCTGGGGCGGGGCCGCCGTTGCTAGTATTAAATTTAACGCCAAAGTCTCCTTCGGGACCTCCTGGATTGTGGCTGGCTGAGAGAATAATGCCGCCAAAGGCACCGGTTTTGCGGATGATACAGGATGCAGCCGGGGTTGAGAGAATGCCACCCCGGCCAACGAGAACCCGCCCAACTCCGTTGGCCACAGCCATTTTGAGAATGATTTGGATGGCGGTACGGTTGTAATATCGTCCGTCTCCCCCGAGAACGAGGGTTTTGCCTTGGTGTCCTTCAACGCTGTTAAAGATGGACTGGATAAAATTTTCAAGATAATGCCGTTGCTGAAACACCGGAACTTGCTTACGCAGTCCTGATGTGCCGGGCTTCTGGTCAGCAAAGGGTTGAGTCGATACCGTGTGTACGTTCATACGATGGGCAAACTGCAAGGGAGGTATTTGACAACACCATATCAAACGCTGTGATCTCTTGAGTGTTTTTCGGGGGTCTCTTTCCCTGAACGGGAAGTTCAGACGAACCCGAAGCGACGTCTAGGTACTCGCTTGGCCGTCCATCACCAGCCAACCTCGCCGGACACAGTGAATAATACGGTCGATGGCTTGTCGGTCTTCTTCGCTGATACAGTCGGTGAGCAAGACATCTCGGACTTGGGAGCGATCGCCCGGAGCAAGGCTTCCGGCGCACCAGGCCTGGAAAAACAGGTCGGCAACGGGTGGAACGAGGCAACGTTGATTAGACATAACAGGGAATTTGTCAATCACTTTTGTAGTTTTATCTTCCTTTCTTAATATTTCGTAAATAATCTACCTTGGGTATGATCCTAAAGTAAAGTTTAAGAGATCATGATCACTGACAAATTCAAGTAAATACCCTCTTGACAAAAAAAGCCTGGGCGGTTTAGACCCAGGAGACGAGCGCCCGAAATTACTGTAATCCCTTATACAGTGGCAGGTTGAAGTGTCTGTTGCCAGGTGGACAAGCTGTCTAGGGAGCGATCGCGATATTTGCCATAGCGATCGCGCTTCTTACGAATCCTCATCTCCAAACTGGGGATAATGCCAAAGTTAGGCGGCATAGGCTGGAAATGTTTGGGGCTGGCTGAGGTGACAAATCCGAATAGAGACCCCATCATTGTTTCTTTAGGCATAGAAACGGGATCTAACCCCAAGGCAATACGTGCCGCATTGGTTCCCGCAAGCCAGCCCCCAGCGGCGGCTGCGGTATAGCCTTCAGTGCCAATCAGTTGTCCGGCGGCCAACAAGCTCGGACGTTGCTGGAATTGCAGGGTGGGATGAAGCAACTCAGGGGAGTTGATGAAGGTATTGCGGTGCATGACGCCCATGCGGACAAATTCGGCGTTTTCTAAGCCCGGAATCAGGCGAAACACCCGTTTCTGTTCTCCCCAGCGGAGGTTGGTTTGGAAACCCACCATATTCCAGAGTTGTCCAGCTTTGTCTTCTTGGCGCAATTGTACAATAGCGTAGAAGCGTTCGGGCGATCGCGGATCACGAATCCCCACTGGCTTGAGGGGGCCATAGCGCATGGTATCCTCGCCCCGTTTAGCCATTTCCTCGATGGGGAGACAGCCTTCAAAGAACTTAGCCGTTTCCCGTTCAAAATCTTTCACTTCCGCCTGTTCTGCCTCACAGAGCGCCTGCCAAAAGGCTAAATACTGCTCTTGGGTCATGGGACAGTTGACATAGTCTGCGTCCCCCTTGTCATAACGTGAGGCGCGAAAGGCGATATCGGTGTTAATCGATTCTCCTACCACAATGGGACTGGCTGCGTCGAAGAAGCTCATATACTGGCGGCCCGTGAGCCGTTGCAGGTCATCGGCTAGGGCCTCACTGGTGAGGGGACCGGTGGCCAAGACGACAATTTCATCCTCGGGAATCTGTTGCACTTCTTGGCGTTGCAGGTCAATCAGAGGATGCTGGGCCAGGGTTTCGCTGAGATCTCGACTAAACACGCCGCGATCGACGGCTAAGGCACCACCGGCGGGGACATGATGTTTATCGGCTTTGCCAATGACAATCGACCCCAGGCGGCGTAATTCTTCATGGAGTAAGCCTGAAGCGCGATCGCTGGCTTTGGCCCCAAAGGAGTTACTACAGACGAGTTCGGCCAGTTCTTGGGAATGGTGGGCCGGAGACTGTCGCAAGGGGCGCATTTCCTGAAGCGTCACCGGAACGCCCCATTGAGCCACTTGCCAAGCGGCTTCGGTTCCCGCTAAGCCACCACCAATTACACGTACGTTAGGCATAATTCAAATTTCAAAACTAATTACAAAACCTGAGTCAACATCTGGGGAACTGGCAGCAAAATAAACGCCAGCAGAAAGAGACTTAATAATCCCAAAATGTCCCGTCGATTGTCTAACTCACTGACATCATTGAGAGCGGGAGCGTCTCGTAGGGGAATCAGGAACAGGAGAATCGCCCATAAAAAGAGTTCCGGGTGAA
>CAZXWM010000070.1:0-13712 GCA_964644215.1 uncultured Phormidium sp. | reverse complement strand
GGCTTACGCACCGCCAACGAGAAGATGTACGCCTTGCAGTTTCCCGAGGCCATTCCCGAAACCATCGTCACGCAAGATAAATCGGTCATTCGTGGCTTTGTGCAACGCCGCCAAAAAGCCATCCTCAAACCCCTCGGGGGGAAAGCCGGGGAAGGGATTTTTATGATTCAGGTGGGGGACTTTAACCTCAACTCCCTAGTCGAACTGAGTACTCTCAACGGCCAGGTTCCGGTGATGGTGCAGCAGTATCTCCCGGAAGCCAAGGAGGGGGATAAACGGATTATCCTTTTAGACGGTGAACCCATTGGCGCAGTGAATCGGATTCCCACTGGGGAGGAGTTCCGGGGTAATATGGCCGTCGGCGGACGGGTGGCGCAAGCCGAGATTACTGAACGAGAACAGGACATCTGTCGCCAACTTGCGCCCCAGTTGCGGCAAGATGGACTCTACTTTGTGGGGATTGATGTCATTGGCGGCTATCTGACGGAGGTGAATGTCACCAGTCCGACGGGGGTGCGCGAGATTGACTTACTTGATAATGTGCGCTTAGGGGAGACGGTGGTGAATTGGATCTGCGATCGCATCGAACAGTTGCGTCAGGGGAACTAGCCGCCCGGCCGTCTCCCTGTCACCATAGAGTATTGAAACATTAGCGAGATATGATGAACGGAGATATTAAAGTTGCAGTCATCGGTACAGGATTTGGGCAAAAAGTCCATATTCCCGGTTTTCAGATTCACCATCGCACCCAAGTTCAAGGGGTGTATCATCGCGATGGGGCGAAGGCCCAAGCGGTGGCCAATGAGTTCAACATTCCCCAGGCCTATAGTTCCCTAGAGGAGTTGTTTAATTCCCCGGATATTGATGCGGTGAGTATCGCGACGCCGCCGTTCCTTCATGCGGAAATGGCCCAACAGGCGATCGCCGCCGGGAAACATATTCTCCTGGAAAAGCCGATGACGCTCAACGTCTCGGAAGCCAAAACCCTCTATCATTTGGCCCAAGATAAGGGAATTGTGGCAGCCATGGATTTTGAATATCGTGGCGTTCCCACCTGGATGCGTCTGGCGGAACTTCTCGAACAAGGCTATGTGGGCCAGAAACGATTGATCAAAATTGACTGGTTGATGTCGAGTCGCGCCAATCCGGAACGGGGTTGGAACTGGTACGCGCAAAAGGACAAGGGAGGCGGGGCCTTGGGAGCGTTAGGGTCTCATACCTTTGATTATATTGCCTGGTTGTTTGGTCCGGTGCAACGGCTCTTTGCTCAAGTAACGACGGCGATTGCTGAACGCCCAGACCCTAATGAGGGCGGTATTCTAAAACCGGTCGATGCTGATGATACGGCCCTGTTGACGTTGGAGTTAGCCGATGGAACACCCTGTCAGGTGAGTATCAGTTCGGTGACTTATTCTGGACGAGGCCATTGGCTGGAAGTCTATGGGGATGCGGGAACTCTGATTCTGGGGAGTCATAATCAGAAAGATTATGTGCATGGCTTTAAGTTATTGGGGTCTCAAGGCGGAAAACCACCTTTGGAATTGGATATTCCTGAAAATTTAATCTTTCCTCGCAGTTATCCTGATGGACGATTGGCCCCGTTTCTCCGAACTATTGATCGTTGGGTTCAAGGGATTGATAGTGGGGTGGCGATCGCGCCTTCGTTCCGAGAGGGGGTCTATTCCCAATTGTTGATGGATTTAACCCATGAATCGAGCCAACATCAAGGTTGGCTTGATGTTCCCCGTTTAGATGATGTACTGCGTTAAGTTCTAGCAGCGGTTCATGTCTAAAACCTGAGGTAAAATCTCCTGTGGAGGGGATTTTGCCCGGTCTTGATGGCGGCGATCGCAATTTTTTTTAGATGACCCATGGATACTAATACGCTTCACAAAACCATTCGTGCAACTCAAACTTATCTCCTCAATCAGCAACATTCCCAGGGCTATTGGTGGGCAAATCTCGAATCCAATGTCACCATGTTAGCGGAGGTGATTCTGCTGCATAAAATTTGGGGAGTCGAAGACCGTTTCCCCTGGATGAAAGCTGAACAGTTTTTCCGAGATGAACAACGAGATCATGGCGGTTGGGAACTGTTCCGAGGGGATGGCGGCGAACTGAGTACCTCTGTCGAAGCCTATCTGGGATTACGACTGCTGGGGGTTCCTCAAGATGACCCGGCCTTAGTTAAGGCTAAACAGTTTATCTTGGCGAAAGGGGGAATTAGCAAAACTCGTATCTTTACAAAGATGCACCTGGCCTTGATGGGGGCCTATGACTGGCGCGGGATTCCCTCGATTCCCGCTTGGATTATGCTCCTTCCAGGTCAGGCCCCGTTTAGTATTTATGAGATGTCGAGTTGGGCGCGGGGAAGTACGGTTCCTCTGTTAATTGTCTTTGACCAAAAACCAGTGTATCGCCTGAATCCCTCGGTTTCTCTCGATGAACTCTATGCTGAAGGGGTTAATGCGGCCCGCTTTGAGTTACCCCGTAGTGGTGACTGGAGTGATGGCTTTGTGGAACTCGATAATCTCTTTAAGCTCGGAGAAACGCTAAACCTAGTTCCCTTCCGGGAACAGGGTTTGAAAGCCGCCGAACAGTGGCTGATTGAACGCCAGGAAGCCAGCGGTGACTGGGGGGGGATTATTCCGGCGATGCTGAACTCGATGTTGGCGTTGCGCAGTTTAAATTATGACTTGGCGGACCCAGTTGTGCAACGAGGGTTTGAGGCGATCGCCCGTTTTGGGGTAGAAACAGACCAACACTATTGGCTGCAGCCTTGTATCTCACCAGTTTGGGATACGGCTTGGGTGCTGCGATCGCTGATAGAATCGGGACTTGATCCAGATGATGCGCCTATTGTCAAGGGGGCAACCTGGCTCCTCGACCAACAAATCCTCGATTACGGCGATTGGTCTGTGAAAAACCCCACCGCTGAACCCGGAGGCTGGGCCTTTGAGTTCGACAATCGCTTCTACCCCGATTTAGATGACTCAGCGGTGGTGGTGATGGCCTTGAACCAAACTCAACTCCCCAATGAGCCTCAAAAACAGGCCGCCCTGACACGAGGGATTCGTTGGATGCTCTCGATGCAATGTTCCAACGGGGGTTGGGCGGCGTTCGATATGGACAATGACCAAGATTGGCTCAACGCCCTTCCCTACAGTGACCTAAAAGCCACCATTGACCCTCCCACCGCCGATGTCACGGCGCGATTGTTAGAAATGGCGGCAGAGTTAGACTCCCAGGCTCCAGATAGCCCGTTGCAAGAGTATTCCCAACCGTTTGAACGGGCGTTGGCCTATCTTTTAGGGGAACAAGAGGCGGATGGGTCTTGGTTTGGCCGTTGGGGAGTCAACTACATTTATGGAACCAGTGGCGCGTTATCGGCCTTAGCCCTGATTACCCCACAACGCCACCGTTCGGCGTTAGAACGAGGGGCCAATTGGCTGTTGGCGGTGCAAAATGCTGATGGAGGTTGGGGAGAAACTTGTCTGAGTTATGACCATCCTCGCTTTAAGGGAGATGGAGATAGTACCGCCTCGCAAACCGCCTGGGCGCTATTGGGATTGATGGCTGTTGTCAAAGGGTTGCAGGTCGACTCAGCCCACCCCTGGCGAGGGTCGATTCAGCGCGGTGTGGAGTATTTAGTCGAGACGCAACAGGCTGAGGGAACCTGGGACGAGTCCTGGTTTACGGGAACCGGGTTTCCCAGTCATTTCTATCTCCGTTATGATTATTATCGGCTTTACTTCCCCTTGTTGGCCTTGGGACGATTTGCGGCGGAGGGGACGATTGATGAGTAGTTAAAAACTCTCGTTAGGGGCTTATTTTTTGTCCGTCATGTACTCCCCGATTTGTTAATAAAAATTGGCAAGCCTTGCTAATTCTGAAAACCTCGGGTTTATAAGTTTTTCAGAATGGTTAGAAGGCGCTTCTGGAAGTTTCGGCGACTGTCTTCGTAATAGGCTCGCCCCTGTTTTCCCCAGGCTTGGCGAGTCTGAGTTGTGCTTCCCCAGAGGGTTTCAAGGGTTTTAGTTAAGCCTTTGGCGTTAATATAATAGCGAGTGCCCCAATTTTGGGGTTTGGTTGTGCTGTAGGGAATGAGTAAGCCTCGTTCGGGAGTGACTAACTCATTCATCGGGGGAGCATCGGTGGTAACGGTGGCCGCACTCGCACTCATGGCTTCCATGATACGATGACCAAAACCTTCAATACGAGTGGCATAAATATGTACGCCATGTTGATTTTGTAGATGGATAAGCTTAGATTCTTGGACAAACTTATTGATGATATGAATGTTTTTAGCCCCTGCTGTTTTCGAAGACAAATTCTGAGAAATCAGTGTAAGTTTAGGGAATTCGGGGTGCTGTTGCCAAACCTTTATGAGTAGGTTTGTTCCGAGACGGACGCGATCGCTGCCGAGATGAAAGGCCAAGTCATAGTTGGGAGTAATTTGCCAATCGCGGCGATCGCAGCTCGTAAAGCCCATATAGTAGGTTCGTCCCCAAGGGCTGAATAGTCTCTCGGCGAGGTGGGTTTTACAGAGAATATAATCAAAATGCTTAAGATAGGGTTGCCAATAGCCATGAAACCAGTCTTGGTTGGGAATTAAGAGGTTAAAGCGGGCAAAGGGAAACCACCAGGGAACAACTCCTTCAACAAAGATATTAACGTCATAGCGAGGCTGTTGATAGCGAGCTCGATAGACCATTTGTTCAAGGCGAGCCATCATTTGTCTGGGGAACTGATGGCGTAAGCCGGGGCGACAGGCTGAACACCAAGACAGCTCAAAGTCTGGAGAGTTTAAGGCCTCCATGATAATCCCTACATCGCGAGTGAGTCCTGAAGCATTATCCTGAGCAATAATATTGACCGATAAAGGTGTGGTTGACATAAAATTTAATAAGGAACCGGGGTGTCCTGTGCATTGTCCTGAAGATGGCTTGGGCCAAGGAAGACGCAAGACCGAGCCAGATCAGGAGGGATATGATGCAGTGAAGACCAGCGTTATAAGTCAGTCACGATAATTCAGTGACGATTGAGGATGACTGAGATCTCTACCTTAAGATAGACTACGATTGTTTTTCCATCGTCTATCATCAATCTATACAGTCGGAACGCAAAACGACTCGGGACATATCTAGAACAATCTGTGAGGGGGAATCCCCTTCACAGGTTTTATTTTTGGCCGTCAATCTTGAGAACTCCCCTGATCAGAGATCAGTTCCCGAAGGTTCCAACGCTTAATCGTCCCGTCGGGTGACCCTGTAATCATTTGCTGACCATCGGGAGTGAGCAGCAAACTGCTAATGTCCTGACTGTGGCCGCGCAAAACATGGGCGCGATCGCCGCTTTCGAGGTTCCAAAGATACAGCGATCGCCCAGCACCAATCAGATAAGTTCCGTCGGGGGAAAAGGTCAACTCACGCACCGGCACCTGAGTGTCTTGCAGACGAAAGATCTCAGCACCGGGAAAGACATTCCATAAGCGCACCGAGTCCCCTGAGGCAGCACTAGCAATCAAGCTATCATCAGCGGACAAGGCCACGGCTTGAATCGCTCCCTCATGTCCTGTGAGCGCACGAATTTGTAGCCCCTGTTGAACGTCCCAAATGCGCAAGGTTTGGTCATCTCCACCGCTGACGAGGGTTCTTCCATCAGAGGAGAGGGCCAAGGCATTAACCGGCCCGGTATGTCCCGACAAGATATGCTCAACCCGGCCGCGAGCAACGTCCCAAATGCGTACCGTTCCATCTGCACCGGCACTGACAAGCTGATCTCCACTCGCTGAGAGGGCCAGGGCATTGATGGGGCCATCATGGCCACTGAGGGTAAAGCGGCGAATTGCCGTGCGCAAATCCCAAATGCGAATGCTGGCATCGTCGCTGGCCGTAATGAGGCTATTCCCGTCTGGGGTAATGAGAATGGCCCGAATCCAAGACTCGTGAACGGAACGGGTTTGCAGGACGATATTGTTGCGCGTAGCAATCAGATCGAGGTCTTGGTAATGACCGCTCGTGAGCAAAGTTCCGTCGGGGGAGATGGCTAAGGCTTGGACTTCCCCGGCGTTGCGAGACATCACCGTATCGAGAAATGAGGCACTGGGAAGGGCTAAAATGAGTTGCCAGGGATTGGCGGGGAAGAATCCATAGCGCCAATAGCCATAGCCCTGACTGATGGCGATGAGAGTGACGAGTAGGGCAACGAGGGGCTGCCAACTCAGATGTAGTTGAATCTGGGGGAGTCGGGGGAGTCGTCGAGTTCTGGCTGACGAGGTCGGGTGATGAGTGCGGCCACTTTGACTTTGGGGAAATGAGGTCTGAGATGAGGAGTTGCTGTTACGGGGGTGGCTGCCCCCAGAGTCACCAGATGAGAGGGCAGAATTGCCTCCCCGCTGGCGAGTTGTCCCGTTCCCCTTCCCGGATGGGGTTTTAGGTTTGCGTTGGAAGGAGAGGGTGAGGGTGGATTTGGTCGAGGCGATCGCCGGTTCGGCTTCGGCCAGACAATTGAGAATCATCTGGGCGTGCTGGGGGCGATTGCCGGGAAATGGCGCCATCAGGTAATCGATGACATCTCCGAGGGCTTCGGGGATTTGCGGGGCGCCTTCACGCCAGAGGAGTTTGCCGGTACGGGGATTCTCGGGAAATTCCGTGGGCTTTTTGCCGGTCATGAGATAGACAAAGGTACGCCCCAAGGCATAGAAGTCTGACTGGGGGACGGCTTTACCGTTAATTTGCTCGGGAGGACTATAGCCGGCGGAGATGATTTCGGTGACGTTTTGGCCGCCACCGACTTTGTTTAGGTAGGTTCCGGTGACTTCGCGGGCGGTGCCGAAGTCGATTAACACCAATTGCCCGCTGGGACGGCGCATGATGTTTGGGGGTTTGATGTCCCGGTGGAAGTAGTGCTGTTGGTGGACTTGTTCGAGGATCTCAACAAGTTGTTCGAGCCATTCGACGGTCTGTTTTTTGTCGATGGGCTTGTTGTTGCGTTGTTCGAGCCATTCGACCAGGTTCAAGCCCTCGATTTTTTCCATCACCAGACAATGGATGGGATCGTCGCTGTCGGGTGGGGTGTAGGTAAAGTAGCCGTCGGGATCGACTTTGGGAATCCCAGGGTGTTCGAGACGACTGAGAACTTTGGCTTCTTGTTGAAAGAGGGTGACCGCTTTGGGATGGTTTTTGAAGAGAACCTTAATTACTTTCAGCTCTCTCCTATCGACGGCTTCAAAGGTTTTGCCAAACCCCCCCGTCCCTAGGAGTCGGTTAATGCGATAGCGATTCTGAAAGACTAAGTCTGACCCGCAGTGAGGACAAACGGTGTCTTTTGGATCGATCCCGTCTTCGGGGCTAGGGCATTGGGGGTTAATGCAATAACTCACAGATAATTGCTGACCCAGCAGGTTTGGTTAAGCGGTTGTCTTCACTATAACTTGTGGCGATAACTTACGACGATCTCAATTCAGATACTGTCAAACCCGAAGCTGATCGCAAGAACCTCTCCGGGTGGGCTAATTAACTTGTGCTCGATCGCAGGCAGGCAAGGGATAAACTCGACACAGAGGACGTTACTGGGGACGTTACTGGCGATGGGGCAGGTAGATTGTGATCGATTCACCGTCATCGTTGATTAAATTGCGCTCTTCGAACCCTAGCCGATCGCTCCGGCGAGACCGGACTCGATGACGGCTGGGGGAACGGTGATGTCCGAGGGAAGGATAGGGGCGGTCGAGGGGGGATGTGGAGCGTGCCATTGTCGGGAGTCCTCTGGATAGGTGGGTCATGGGTGGTCGGGAGCGCCCCCTGACACAAACTGAGTTGTGTTTTAAGGAATAACGGCCCCGAAACAATTGAGATGAATCACAGACACATTAGAGATGGGAGATATGACTAAGGTCAGGAGACTCAATGAAGGTAAATTGATCTTAACGTCAGTTTAACCTGTCGGTTATTTACTCTAATTATATCTTGTTAGCCTGACCGAGTTCCGGGTAACGAGTTAAAACTTTACAAACTTGTGCCAAGGCGATAACCAATTTCGCTTCAATTTGTCAAGGGTGGTTTTTAGCTACGACCTCTCAGGAATGCCTGTGATTCTGCTGATTTAGAGGCTGTTATTTGCGTAGAAACACTGAGCGTTTAGTCTTGAAACAGGTCACTTTTCCTTGATCCCCGCTTTAGTCTGGGGAGGATCGAGAGGGCGATCGCACATCATTACAATAGTTTTGAATGGCTTGTTCAAGGGTCTCTCGTAAGTTGGCATAAACTTTAGCAAAGGGAGGTTGGCGATCGGACCACCCTAGCAGATCATGGGTCACTAAAATCTGACCATCACAGCCCTCTCCAGCACCAATACCAATGGTGGGAATGCTGAGCTTTTCGGTCACGGTCTGGGCTAACTGACTCTCGATATGTTCTAAGACAACGGCGAAGGCTCCGGCGGCTTCTAAAGCTAAGGCTTCTGAGAGAATTCGCGCTCCTTCTACGTCGGTGGTTCCTTGTTGACGATAGCCAAGCTGATGCACGGATTGCGGAGTAAGTCCGACATGGCCCATCACGGGAATCCCGGCTCGTACTAATTTCATGACAATCTCGGCCATTTCGGGATGGCCGCCTTCTAACTTCACGGCGGCGGCTCCGGTTTCTTTGAGGACTCGGCCGGCTGAGTGCAAGGCCTGTTGTGGACTTTCTTGATAGGTCAGGAAGGGCAAATCCACCACCAGCAAGGCCTGTTTCACGCCTCGGCGAACGGCTTTGGCATGGTGTAACATCTCGTCTAAGGTTAGGGGTAAGGTGGTCTCGTAGCCAAGGGCCACCATGGCGAGAGAGTCCCCCACCAGGATCAAATCGACGCCGGCCTGGTCGAGAACTTTGGCGATCGCATAATCCCAAGCCGTTAGGGCGACGACAGGACGGTTTTCCTGTTTCCAGCGTCCTAGGGTTCGAGGAGTAACAGCCATAACATCAGACTCAATAGGGAGATCCCCTGAAAGGTTAACATCACCAGTGTATCGAAATTGCTGGATTTCCCTGACTGTTGTCAAATGGCAGGCTGTCCTCGCGATATCCTAGTCAGTAGTGGAACCCTTCACGAAACTGTCTCTTGACGGGTCTGGTCGATTGGGGTGACGCCTGATCTCTTCTTCTACACTGTTCGGTCTGCTCCTCCTACCCTCCTCGAAACTTGTGTTTTTTCGTTCAACTCCCAACCGCCCGTCTCCGAGAGTGTCATTGCGTACGGCCTTGACGACTCCCATTGTTCTACTTGTGGTCCTGTTTACGGCGGCGATCGGTTTTTCCTCTTACCGTTCGGGCCAACGAACGGTGGAAGATTTTGCGACTCAGTTACAACATGAGGTCAGCCGCCATATTCTCCAGTATTTGAGCCAGTATCTGGCCACCCCCCGCCAGTTGGCTCAGACGAACACCGCCGCCTTGAGTCTGGAAACTCTCAGTTTAGAGGAGTGGCAGCTGACGGGGACTTATTTTTGGGAGCAGATGCAAGCCTTTGAGGTTCAAGGTCTCTTTTACAGTGAGGGAACAGAGGGACAACTGCTCCTCTCTCGTGACGATGATGGCATGGCTAAGCTGTATCGTTATCGTGAGGATAATGATGAGGAAATGCCTCCCTGGGAAGGGGTGACGATTAATCGTCAAGGACGATTTTTAGACCGCTCTGAAGACCCCCCCCAAGGCTTGACGGAGCTTCTCGATCGCCTGGCCAGTCCACCGCTGTCTGGCCCCGTTTGGCAGCACTTGTCGTCGGGGAATTTGTTGGCGATCGCCCCTCTGTATAATACGGCTGGGGATGTACGGGGAACGCTGGCGGTGGAGACTCAGTTGGCTCCTCTGGGGGCATTTTTACAGCAATTGACGCTCATGCAAGGTGGCCAGGCCTTTATTGTCGATCGCCAAGGCCGGCTCATCGCCAGTTCGGCTCCCGAACGGTTTAGCCAAGCTTCTGTGACCAATGGTGAGGCTGAGGAGTCTCTGCCGGTTCTCAATAGTTCCAACGCCACAATTCGCAGGGCGGTGAATCGTCTTCTCAACCGTTTTGACAGTTTGGAGACGATCCAAGGGACACAAATTTTCCAGTTTACTCAGGGAGGTAGCCGCTATTTTCTGCAAGTGACTCCTTTTCGCGATGATTGGGGTCTCGATTGGTTAGTGGTGGTGGTGGTTCCGAATACTGAGTTGATGGACCCGATTTGGCTAAATGTATTGATTATCGGGGTTTTGGGGGGCATGGCGATGGTGACGGCGGGAATTGTCGGTTGGCAATTAGCGGCTTGGTTAGGAGAGCCGCTGCGACGTTTAAGTAAGTCTATGACGCAGTTAGGACGCCGACAATGGTCGCCGACATTGCCGATGATGTTTGAGGATTCGTCGCGGGAAGTGAGGGTGTTGGGGAAAAGCTTTAACCGCTTGGCGTTGCGGTTACAAACGACGGTGACTCGTTTGGAACAAGAGAATGCAGCGTTGCAGGAAACGGATCGCCTTAAGGATTTGTATTTGCACAATCTGGCGGAGGAGTTCCGTAAACCGATTGAGGATGCGATCGCCGAGATTGAGCTGTTAAGCGATCGCCCCCATGCCTATTCTCAGCAGGATATCGATGATTTACATAAGTTACGCAAACTCGGAACTCGTCTTCTGGAGTTGATGGAGGACATCTCAGATTTGACTCAGATTCATTCGGGCGAAATCACCCCTGAGTTGGCGGCGGTGGATTTACAACAGCTCTTGGATGATGTGGTTGAGGAGCATCAGACGGCGTTACAAGAGGCAAACCTCGGACTCGAACGGCGAGACTTCCCACCACCGCTCTGTGTCACGGCCGATCTGCAGATGCTGAAACAGGTCTTGACGATTGTGTTTGAGAATGCGATTCAGTTCACGGAACAGGGGCTAATTCGCCTCTCAACAGCCATCAGCGGTCCGATGGGAAAAACCAGCTACCATGAGCTTCCTGAGGCGATTATCACGGTCTCAGACAGCGGTATTGGCATTGAACCGGAGCAACAGGAGAAACTGTTTCAACCGTTTACGAAAATTGAGGGCTGTCCAGAAGAGCGTCGTGGTCCTGGGTTGGGGTTGGCGATCGCCGCAAATTTGGTCTCTTTAATGAAGGGTAAAATTTTCATCAATAGTGAAGGCTGTGGTAAAGGCACAACGGTGACGATTATTCTCCCGGTAAGCAATTAAAGGGACTTGCGGGTTATTCGCTGATGGCATCGAGGAGGACTTCTGAGAGGGTGGCCCGGTTGATGGTATCGAAGGTCACGGTGTCGCAAATGTCAAATTTTGCTCCGAGACTTTCTAACTCGTCATCTAGGCTAATCAGAAACGATTGCAGTTCGAGATCGGTGCCAACTTGTAGGAGTAAAATGCCCAGTTCTTCTTCACGAGTGAGACGTTTTGAGGCGGAAATAATGGTCTGTTTTACATTTTCTGTATCCTTGGGAAGACTGCCAATCAAAACAAAAATAATTTCACCATTTTGTTTGCTTTCTCCGTAGCGACGATGGTGGAAATAGCGATTGATGGCATCTTGGAGAACGGGGGCTAATTGAGGCTCGCCAACGGGAGGATGTTGATTAAAGAGGGCGGGAATGCGGCTGGAGGTGATGCGATCGCAGTATTGAAAGTTATTGTTATAAAAGTAAAGGTCGATTCCTTTGAGATCTAACCGTTCGCAGTGAGTGGCAACGGCTAGGGTGGCATCTTCTAGGATGGCTTGCAGGGTAATGTCATGGGTGGGGTCGACCACAATCATGTTGGCACTGCGATCGACAATCAGGGTATAGTTTCGACGTTGGATTAAGTCACCGCCATCGGTGAGAATATCGGGATGACTGGCATCGTCTTCAAGATGAGAGAAATTCGAGAGATTCCCATCGTGGCTAACGCCAAACATCGTCGTTGGATTGAAGTCACCAGGATTTATATTTGCCATTTTTGAAATACTCCCAGGGAGAGGGTTTTAAAGTAAAAAGAGTCTAAACTGAGTTAGAGAAATTGTTGTAAGTCTGAGTCCTCTTTCAAGGTGTTTAGAACGGATTTAATGTCTTGGCTGCGGTCTTTCTTGACAATGAGAGTCGCATTGCCATCGCGAACCACGACCACATCCTCTAAGCCAATGGTGACAATAAGTTCGTCCGGATTGCTGTTATAGAAAATACTATTTTGGCTATCTTGTCCGATATGGCGGCCGAGTTCGACGTTGCCCGATTTGGGGCTGGTGTTTTGCGATTGTAGGCGATCGAGGGCGTTCCAATCGCCGAGATCGTCCCAGCCAAAGGAGACGGGAAGGACGGTGGCCCGTTGAGTTTTCTCCATGAGGGCATAGTCGATACTGATTTTGGTCAGGTTAGGATAGGCGTTGACGCCCTCTTGCTGAAGCTGTTGCATCAAGTCTGGGGCGTATTGTGTCAGTTCCACTAGGGCCACCCCGGCTTGGAAGATGAAAATGCCACTGTTCCAGCTAAAGCGTCCGCTGGCCAGGAAGTCTTCGGCGGTGAGGCGATCGGGTTTTTCGGTGAAGCGGGCCACTTGGAAGGCGGCTAAGTCTTTGACGGTTCCCTGGGGGTCTCCCTGTTCGATGTAGCCGTAGCCGGTGGAGGGATAGGTGGGTTTAACCCCGAGAGTCACGATCGCCCCTTGCTGTTGGGCCACTTCAATGGCGGCGTGGAGGGTGTGGTGGAAGGCTTCGGGAGGGTCAATCCAGTGATCGGCAGGGAAAAAGCCCACCACCGCGTCAGGGCCATGGCGTTGGCTAATTTCTAGGGTAGTCCAAGCTACGGCGGGGGCGGTATCTCGGCCTTCGGGTTCGATGAGGAGATTGGCTTCGGGGAGTTCGGGTAACTGTTGACGGACTCCGTCGGCCAGATGGCTGGCGGTAATCACCCAGAGGTTCTCCCAGCCGTTGGCCAGGGGGAGAAGGCGATCGGCGGTGGCTTGCAAGAGGCTGCGATCGCTCCCATCGAGGCAGAGAAATTGTTTCGGGCGTTCCAGACGACTCAGGGGCCAGAAGCGTTCGCCTTTACCACCGGCGAGAATCACAGGGGTGAAAACCATAGGGGGCCTATTCGTGGATGAATGCACCTATGTTATAGCAAGAGGGAACAGGGGAGAAGAAGGCAAGGGGCAAGAGGCAAGGGGCAAGAGGGGGACTCGTTCGACCCATTTTTTAGCTTGTGTAATAAGACTTACTTGCAATAAGTAGTCCAGATTACCACTGTTATCTGCTGGACTTGGGTGGGGGAAATTGCTGAATTTCATCACGCAATAAGGGTTTCAACCCCCTGAACTCCCCTAAACCTTGCAAATCTTTACAAAAGTTAATAGCTTTTTATTGAGAAAGATTCTAGTCTAGTGGTCAGTTGCTTGTTGACTAAATTTAGCAATAAGCCATGCAAACTACGAACTTGTCAGTCGAGCCTATGCAGACCTACGATAATCCCAAAGTCACCTATGACTGGTGGGCGGGAAATGCCCGATTTACCGATATGTCGGGCTTGTTTATCGCCGCCCATGTTGCCCAGGCGGCCCTGATTACCTTTTGGGCTGGAGCCTTTACCCTGTTTGAAATCTCCTGGTTTGACCCGACTCTCCCCATGGGAGAACAGGGGTTAATCCTGCTCCCCCACCTCGCCACCCTCGGCTGGGGTGTGGGTGAGGGTGGAGAGATTGTCGATACCTATCCCTACT
>CAZXWM010000069.1:0-13715 GCA_964644215.1 uncultured Phormidium sp. | reverse complement strand
TCTTTGGGTAGGAAGCCGACGCTGTAATCTTTGATTCAGCGTTCGGTAGTTCACAGGTTGAGGTGGGCCGGTAGGATAACCTGAACCTGAGTCCCTTGATTGAGATGACTGTTGAGGTGAATTTCGCCGCCGTGACGTTGGACAATGGTTTGGGCGATCGCCAGCCCCAAGCCAGACCCTGAGAGAGTTTCAGAGTCTTGACGACGAGCGGGATCAACCCGATAGAAACGCTCAAACACATGAGGTAACGCATCAGGAGGAATACCAATTCCCGTATCGGTGATGGTGACGACAACGGTTCCCGAGGCCGACTTTTGCGGACGATTGGGGGGACAATAGCCTAGCGTCACCTGGACTTCTCCGCCGTTGGGAGTATATCGCAAGGCATTTCCCAGTAAATTCAGGAATAGCCGAAATAACTGATCCCAATCTCCTGAAACGGCAAAGGGATCGTCATCAGACAATGACTCGGCAGAGAGATTGCCCGTAGGAGATTCTCCCGGTGCGATATCTAAAATTTTAAACTGAAGCTGAATGGATTTGGCGGCGGCGATCGCCGTTTGTTCTTCAATAACGTCTAACAACAGGGCATCCACGGACAGCGGTTGCGGTTGCCAAGCCACCATGCCACTATCTTGGCGAGTCAGAAATAGCAAATCATCCACTAAACGCCCGAGTCGTCGGGTGAGGCGTTCGATATTTGTCAGGGTTTGAGAACTGCCATTCTCTGTAATATCGGGATCGGCTAGGGCGACTTGCACTTGGGTTTGAATGCTGGCGATGGGACTGCGTAACTCATGGGAGGCATCAGCGGTAAACTGTTTGAGATACTGATAGGATTCTCGAACTGGGGTCATGGCTAGGCCCGATAGCCACCAACCCATGGCGGCGACTGAGGCAATCATGACGGTAAGGCCAAAGCTGAGATCGATGGCTAAATCGCGACTGGGGCGGGCAATTTCAAACCAGGGATGACTCACTCGTAAATAACCGATGATTTGGCGATCGCGGCTGATGCGTTCGGCGATTTGTCGCAAAATGGGCCGACTCTCGGGCGAGTCTCCCTCCTGCAAATACACCGTTTGCGGGGCGCGAGTGGCGATAATGGGAACGTTAAGGGGTTCGCTTAGGGTTGACCACAACAGTTCCCCGGTGGGGCTAAACCATTCGATATCGATGCGATCTTCTTCGAGGCTATTGGCGTTGTCACCAAAGCTGGCTTCAAGGTTGAGACGCAGTTGGGGAACGCCGTTAGCCTGGGGCTGTGCTTCGATGGCCAGCGATCGCTCGACGACTTCTAAGGAATGTTTGAGGGTATCATCGACGCGATCGATCAGGGTACTACGCACATATAAGTAGACCGTTGTGGCAAACAGCAGCAACAACAGGGCGGTAATGCTGGTGTACCACAAAACCAGTCGCCGGCGAGTCGCCTGAAACATGGGATTTCTATCGCTAAGGTTAGGGTTTGCCGAAATGATAACTACTATAAGCGCCGTTGGGATAGAGAAAGGTACAAACCACTGAAATGTCCGGGTTATAGCGAATAATCATCTCTTGCAGTTTGGTTTGTTTCCAGTCTGACAGCATATCGTCGAGGCGACTCATGGGACGATATTTGAATTGCCAATCTTCCAGAGTCGTACTGTTGTCGTCGAGTTGACGTAGGAGAACGACGGTTCCTTTTTCGCTGCTGTCTTGGTGGCCGCGATCGGCAATTTCGGCAATCTGAACCACGTTGGCTTCAATGACGGCAATTTGTTCTTCGGGGGTTTCGAGGATGTCGGCCATGGTAGGGAATAGGGAACAGGGAACAGAAGGCAAGAGGCAATACCGTAGGGGCGTACCTTTATGGTCGCCCTCTCTTCGGGCTATTGGCCATCGAGTAGGGGGGGATTCCAGCTTAGACTTACCAGTTGGGTGAGGTTGGTTTGGCGGGTGCGATCGAGGTTGTCCATATGTTGCTTTTCGGCATAGAGTTGGTCTTGATAGTGACGGGCTTGTTGGGGATTCTCTTGGGAGTCGGTGTTTTGCCATAATTCCAGGATACGACGATAGCGTTTATGACAGATAGTCCGCTCGATCGCCGCTGTGGCAGAACGGATGGCTAGGGCGGTTCGTTGCATTTCGAGTTCTGCCAGTTCGCCCGGCTGAAAGAGACTGTTGACTTGTTGCAACATGGCACTATCGTCGGGATAGGCTTGTTGCAGCTTTTGGAATAATACCGCAGCATCGTCGTGGGGGCCTGGGGCGATCGCCTCTAAACTTTGCCATAACCAGCGATGATGGGAGAGGCTGAAATAGATGTCTCGGGCTTCGAGTTCACCGATGGCGGCAACGATGGGCGATCGCTCGTCGGGATAATGGACGTAGGCTTGTAGTAGTAGGGCTTCGGCCCGTTCGAGGAGGGCGCGATCGCTATCGATGGGAAGCTGTAAGTCGGCATCGTCATCGTCATCATCAATCGCCTCGGCCACCATTTCGACATCAGTATTGACGGCTACTGAGGGAGAGGCTGAATCCGAGTGAGACGGAAGCTTGGGGGCTTGACGGCGTTTGTCTCGCGCCCTTGAACGCCGTAAGCGGGCGATGAGGTTTTCTTCTAATAGGGGAACTCGTCGAGAATCCCCTTGACAGAGTTTTTGGGCGCAATGGTGGATATAGTGGCTGCGAGTGGTGGAGTTTTGCAGTTGACTCAGTAAGTCGATGAGTTGGCGGACAACTTGCTGATAGACATCGGCTTGGGCTAGATTGCGATCGCCGATAATTTGTTCAATTTGCCAATCAAGCCAGAGGGGGGCCTGTTGAATGAGATCTAAATAGTCTTCGGGAGACGACTCTTTGAGAAATTCATCGGCATCTTTCCCCCCCGGAACTTGCAAAACGCGCAGTTGTACCATGCCCCGATAGGCGAGATTGGCTACTTCTCCGATGGCCCGTTCGGCGGCCCGGGTTCCCGCTGCATCGGCGTCAAAGTTAAAGAGAATCTGTTTCGATTCGCTATAGCGTAGCAGTTGTTTAACTTGGGCTTCACTCAAGGCCGTTCCCAGGGAAGCGACGGCTTCTGAGATTCCGGCGGCGTGGAGGGCGATGGCGTCGAAATAGCCTTCAACCACGACGGCGCGATCGACTTTGGCGATGGTTTGACGGGCTTTGTCGAGGGCGAAGAGGGTATGGCCTTTGTCAAATAGTTCGGTTTCAGGGGAGTTGAGATATTTGGGCTGTTCGTCTCCGAGACTGCGCCCTCCGAAGCCAATGACACGGCCGCGACTGTCGTTGATGGGAATCATGACACGGTTACGGAAGCGATCGTAATGGCCGCTTCCTTTTTTGCGGGGGATGATTAAACCGGCGGCTTCGACGAGTTCGACGGGATAGTCTTTTTGGCTGACGAGATAGCCATAGAGGGTTTCCCAGCCCTCGGGGGCGTACCCCAGTTGAAAGGATTGCAGGGTTTCGTCACTAAATCCCCGTGTTTGTTTTAGGTAGTTAAGGGCGGTTTCGCCCTGGGGTTGGTGTAGGGCGTGTTGGAAGAAACGGGCGGCCAGGGCCAGAATTTCGTAGAGTTGTTCTCGCCGGGATAGGGTTCGTTGAACGTCGTCTTGTTTGTCGCGATCGAGCGTCTGAATCGGAACGTTATGGCGTTGGGCGAGATCGAGAACAACGTCACTAAAGGAGGCTTGCCCGATTTCCATGAGAAAGGTAATGGCGTTACCCCCTTTACCACAGCCGAAGCAGTAAAACATCTGTTTACTGGGACTAACGGTAAAACTCGGGGTTTTTTCCTCATGGAAGGGACAAAGTCCGACAAAGTCTTTCCCCTGTTTTTTTAAGACGACTTGTTCGGATACGACATCATAAATGTCCATCCGTTGTTTGACTTCGTCAATCATGTCAGGGTGAAACATGGTTAATTCTTCTTGATTACTGTGAATGATTAATGGTGTTTAAACCGTTCCCCGTGTCTTAAAAAGGATGACCACACCCTACGGTATTGCCTCTTGCCTCTTGCCGAAAGAGGGCGACCACAAGGGTACGCCCCTACGGCCTCTTGCCTTCTGTTCCCTGTTGCCTGTTGCCTGTTCCCTTCTTCCCCCTCTTGCCTGCTTCAATTAAAAATAGCGCAGACACAATGTCCACGCCATATCGAGTAGCAAAATTTTAATCGCTATCTGTTAATTATTCGAGTTTTTTTAAAGGGGTTATTGTTAACAGTTAATGGGTAAAACTTACCAATCAACGGTTAACGACGAACCGTTTAGTAACGACCGCCGCCCCCACCTCGGCCGGAATAACCTTGACGTGAACGATTGTTTTCACGAGGCTTGGCTTTATTAACTCGCAGTTGGCGACCCATCCATTCTGCACCGTTTAGAGCTTCGATCGCTTTGTCTTCTTCGTCATCCGAAGACATTTCGACAAACCCAAAACCACGGGAGCGACCTGTTTCACGATCAACAGGGATTTGAGTCCGTTTGACTGTGCCATACTCACGAAAGACCTCTTCGAGATCTTCTTGAACCGCGTCGTAGGACAAATTACCGATATAAATTGACATGGAGCAACTCCAGGAACCGAGAAAAGGAAAAGACAAGGGTTCGCAAACATGAGCTGATGCCGATCGCAACAATTGATGTCTCCACCAGGTTGCCACGGCAATACAACGCCGCCGTTGAACGGATGTCTAGGCACACTTTAGCATAGGTTTTCAGAATCTGGTCAGGTTATTCATTTTTTGTTATCCTTGGGCAAGTTGAACTCGCTCAAACGCTTATCCTGTAAAGGATTGCTGGTTTATGTGTTGCCTCAAACGCGAAACCGATGTAATACAATGATCGCAATTCGGCGCCAAATCAAGGGCGGAAATCGACCCGGCTCAACTGTCAACTGTTCATGATCACGTGAGAACGATGCCAAGCTCTGCTGCTCCTTCAACGCCTCAAAGAACCATTGCTTCTGATTCAGGTCCTTTGCGGTCGCGGCCGACGGGGATGGGGACGAGACCCCCCTCGTCGTCTGGGTTCGATCGCCCATCGTTGACGTTGGCTCTCGTGACGCTGAGTGCGGGAGTGCTGGCGCTACTGGGGGCCAGTTGGGCCTTAACGCGACCTTGTGTGTTGGGGTCATGTCAACGGTTGCAAGTTGTTGAGGAGAATAGCCGCGAGAGGTTACAGGAGTTAACGGAGTCTCCCTCGACGGAGGCTTTAACGGAGGCTCAGCAGCAGCTAGAGGCGGGCAGAAACGAGTTAGAGGGGATTCCCCCTTGGTCTCGGTATCATCGCCGTACCGGTCGCCTGCTCGATCGCCTAGAGCGGCGATCGCAAGAGTTACAGGCGGCGCGATCGCCTCTAGGATTGGCCTACCAGGCGGCGTTACTGAGCCAAAATCCGCCCCATAGTCTTGAAGAATGGCAACGGATGGAACGCCTCTGGCTTGATGCCATTGCCGAGTTAGAAACGATTGCTCCAGACAACCCGGCCTATCCCCTGGCCCGAGCCAAGTTAAGGGAGTACCGTGATAACTTAGCGGCGGTTCAGCAACGAGCCATCCTAGAGCGACGAGGACATGAACAGGTTGAAGCTGCTCAGCTGGCAGCGGAGGTGGCTCGGACTCAGGAACGTCAGGCTCAGGATCTCGACAGTTGGCAACAAACCTATGCTAGTTGGCGCAATGCGGTGGGGTCTTTGATGCGAGTTCCACCTCAAACGACGGCCCAACGGGAGGCGCGGCTGTTGTTCCAGAGTTATGGCCCCCAACTGATCAGTGCTGAACAACGCCATCGTCAGGAACAGGCGGCTGAGAATTTACATCAGCAAGCATTGCGGTTGGCCGATGAAGCACGAGTGGCTCAGGATGCCCAACAATGGGATACGGCGATCGCCAAGTGGCAACAAGCGATCGCCTATATGCAGCAGATTCCCGAGAATACTGCCTACAGTGACCAGCGTCGTCCCTTGAGCCAAGGATATACTAATGCGCTGGTGCAGGCGATCGCCCAACAACAGATCTCTGAAGCCATGACCCGCGCCCAGTCGGACTTACAGCGACTCTGTAATGGGTCTCCCAAGGTTTGCGAGTATCAAGTCCGTCGCGATCGCCTTGAGGTGAAACTGCTCCCCGATTACGTCTCCCGCATCCAGGAACTCGATCGCCAAGCCAACCGGCAAAATAACGAAGCGGCGAAACAGCAAATTAATCAGCATGTCCGCCGCTTGATTGATGGCTTGGAATTGGTGAGTCTCAACACCGGCATCCCTCTAACGGTGTTAGACCCCGAGGGGGAAGACATCGCCCGCTTTTCGGGAAATTAACTGCCAATCACCCCACCATCGACCTTCGTAATCACCACTGTTGCCGAACGGGGGTAGGGGTGAGCGGGGAGATGAGGCCAACCCGAGTCCAGCCGGCCCGCCGCAAACTCATCAGCGGTGGTTGTCGCTCCCGGATGCTGCACATTGACAAAGAGAGTTCGCTGATCTGGGGTCATCGTGACTCCGGTAATCTCTTGGCCAATCGGACCTGTCAAAAAGCGGCGAATCTCTCCCGTTTCCGGGTCCGCCACGACCATTTGATTATTGCCAAATTGGGCGTATTCTCCCCGATTCAGCACCCCTTCACTGATGTCCGTCTGAATCCAAAGCCGACCGTCACGGTCAAACCAAAGTCCATCGGGGGCCGCAAATCGGTTCTCATCGCTTAACGGTGTTCCATCGGGTTGACGGCTATTGCGAGGGGAACCGGCCAGGACAAATAGATCCCACTCAAACTCCGTGGCTGTGGGATTATTCCCGGATTCACGCCAACGGATAATATGACCCCAAGTGTTGCGCGATCGCGGATTCGCGGCATCGACCTGTTCCTCGCTGCGATCGGTGTTATTGGTTAGGGTAAAATAGACTTCTCGGCTCTTGGGATCGACGGCTCCCCATTCAGGACGATCCATCGGCGTAGCACCCACCACATCCGCCGCTGTACGAGTATTGACCAAAACCTCGGCTTGACTCGAAAAGCCATTCTCAGGAGTGAGGGTTCCTTCGCCAAAGACCAAAGGGAGCCAAACCCCCGTTCCATCGTCATTGAAGCGAGCTACATAAAGACGGCCGCGATCGAGTAAATCCCCAGAAGCGGTCGCGGGGTCATAGGGGTCGGTTGAGACATATTTATAGATATACTCAAACCGCGCATCATCCCCCGAATAGCCGACCACAGGCTGACCGGGAATCGTTGGTTGGAAGACCACTCCTTCATGAGCAAAACGACCTAAAGCCGTACGCTTTTTGGGGACATCATTGGGGTCAAAAGGATTGACCTCCACCACCCAACCAAAGCCATTCGCTTCATTACGATAATCCTCTTCTGGACTCGCTTCGCGACTTGAAACATCGAAACGACCATACAGGTCATCCTCTGAGGCGGCCTGTTCCCAGCTATAGCGAGACCGCTGGGTTCGCACCCCGTAGCGGGTTTGTTCTCGGGGATGGCTGGCGGGATCTGGGTCTGCGTTACGGAAATAGGCGGCCCAGTTTTCTTCGCAAAAGAGATAGGTATTCCAGGGGGTGACACCGTGAGCACAGTTATTTAGGGTGCCTCGGGTGCGGGTTCCGTCGCGACTGTAGCGGGTTTTCAGGAACTCAGACCCCCGTACCGGTCCGCTCAGTTCCATGGGGGTTACGCCCGTTAGACGGCGGTTGCGAGGGTCGATGACCACGCTCCAGGTTCCGTTCTCAGAGGCGCTGATGCGGACGATACTGATACCATGGGCGTTCATTTCTTTGAGAACTTGGTCAACCTCGCGGCGGCCATCAGCGTTGACGGGGACATCTCCTGAACCGAGAGGCCGTCCCACGGCGGCCTGATGCAGAAAGCGAGGTTCGATATATTCATGGTTGACGACTAACAGCCCATCTTGGGAATTTCCCTCATCGGGGGATTGACCTTCGATGGGGAAGAAGTGCATTCCGTCATGGTGTTGTCCGATTTGCATTCCCTGGTCTTCGCCACTGTTGTCCAGGTCATAGACGGGATAGGTGCCACTGATGGGTTCGCCCCAGGGAATCAGCGGTTGGGCGCGGTAGCCGTCGGGGACGATGAGGGTATCGGCGTCGCTGACGGGAATGGGTCTAAAGCCGAGTTTGGCGGGAGGGTCGCTGAGTAAGGATTTCAGCAGGGGTCGGCTGAAGACGACGGCTACGGCGGCTGAGAGTCCGCCGATGAGGACTCGCCGCCGCTTGAGGCGACTGTTGAGGAGGCGGCTAAAGGGAGGGTTTTGGGAATGGTTCGAGATGGGTTCGTCGCCTGAGTCGGCTGGGCGTTGGCGGGGTTTGGATGGGGTCACTGGGGAGTCTCCTCTAATCTCTGAATCTCTTGGTTTTAATGATGTTGGCTGATGTGTTTATGGTAGGTGAGGTTGGCTAGGGATTAGGTTATGAGAAGACTAAGAGGGTTCAAAAGACAAATGGGGGTGAGGGCGAAGGTGAGGGTGATGGTGGGGGTGATGGCGGGGGTGAGGACGATCGCCAGACTTCACTGACTTCGAGTTGTGCTGAGTGAATCCGTCCCTCTTGATAGGTTCCCACCCAAATGTCATACTGTCCTGAACGGGGCGGATTGAACAAGACCCGAGGATTGAGGGAGCCATCGAAGTCGTCGTTACAATACCACTGTCCATTGGGTCCGTTAATGATGAGGGTGGTATCGACGTTTGAGGTGACGTGGAAGCTGAGGGTATCATATCTTCCCGGCACATAGCGAACCCGTACATCGGGTTGGGAAGTGGCGATGTAGCCGACACAACCAGACCCTAAATTTAACGTTCTGGCGTTCGTTGAGCCTCCCGCCTGGAGATCCACTCGCTGGGGATCTGGGGTGAATCCGGCATCAAGGTTTAAAGTCCCGTAGAGGGGAGTGGCATTGTAGTCTTGGGCTAGACTTTCTGCTGCGGGTAATCCGAGTAGGCTCACGCCAACGGCGATCGCCCCTAGGGATAACACACCTCGCATTGTCCGAGATTGGTTGGATGTCATGGTTCCTCCTTCGATTGATTGCTCAATCGTTGGAAATAATGGTTACTTGAGATTTCCGTGATTACATTAAATTAGGTTGGCAAGAGATTAGGTTATGAGAAAAACAAGTTGAACAGATGCGTTTTGTTGTCCAGATTGACTCAGACACATTTGCCTTAACGAGGACGCATAAAAATTTGAGTGAAGTAATAGGCCCCGTCAGAGTTAATGGCCACGCCAACACCCGCTCGTTCATACTGTCCCGTCATGTTGCGATGATGACCCGGACTATCAATCCAGCCTTCAACCGCCATTTCAACCGGGTTGGAATAGCCAGAGTTCCAAGCCACGTTTTCAGCCACTTGTCGATAGGGGGTGCGTTGACCAATGGCATCATACCGCTGCTGTGAGCCGCCATGTCCAAACTCAACTTGTCTCGATGCCATCCGTTGGGAATGGTTCCGGGCTAGCTGGCTGATGTAGGGGTCAAATTGTAAGGGAGATAACCCTTGTCGGCGACGGTAGGCGTTGACTTGGTCGTGAACGTCTCGTTCCAATTGGGAGATTTGACGACTCACCGGTGAGGGGGATGTCCTGGGTGAGGGGGATGTCCTGGGTGAGGGGGGTGTCCTGGGTGCAGAGGTGGCCCTGGGTGAGGACGATCGCCAGACTTCACTGACTTCGAGTTGTGCTGAGTGAGTCCGTCCCTCTTGATAGGTTCCCACCCAAATGTCATACTGCCCTGAACGGGGCGGATTGAACAAGACCAGAGGATTCATGCCATTGAAGTCATCGTTGCAATGCCATTGTCCATTGGGTCCGTTAATGATGAGGGTTGTATCAACATTGGAGGTGACGTGGAAGCTGAGGCTATCAAAACTCCCCGCCTCATAGCGAACCCGTACATCGGGTTGTGAAGTGGCGATATAACCGACACAATCCGACCCTAGGTTTAAGGTTCTGGCGTTTGTTGAGCCTCCCGCCTGAACGTCGACTCGCTGGGGATCTGGGGTAAATCCTGCATCGAGGTTTAAAGTCCCGTAGAGGGGGTCGGCACTGTAGTCTTGGGCTAGACTTTCTGCTGCGGGTAATCCGAGTAGGCTCACGCCAACGGCGATCGCCCCTAGGGATAACACACCTCGCATCGTCCGAGATTCGTCTGATGTCATGACTCCTCCTTCGATTGATTGCTCAATCGCCGAGAATAATGGTTACTTGATATCTGTCTGACTATACATACTCAGCCTAGCCTCGCGATCTGGAGGGTCGCCGCTTATTTGTTAATTCTTAACTTCCGCACCACCTAACGCCGAAACACTCATCTTTCAGGAGTCTCCAGAGTCTGGATTATCAGGAGACTCCTGAGTCTGGCCCTCGACCCTAGCCTTCTCAGCCTCTCGCCACTTCTTAATCCGGTTTTTCGCCAATTTCCAAGACCCCCAGGAACAGAAGACACTCAAACCCAAGACTAGGATAAACAACGTCGGTGGCGGGATGTCGCGATCGCCCTCTCCCGGTAACGGGATTCCCTGGGTCATTAACCCCGACGCCGAAGCCACAATCGCACCCGCCGCAATCCCCACGCCAATCGACTGAATCTGATCCTCTAAGGCTTGATTGGCCTGATTTTCCTTGACATATTGCTCTTTTTCTGATATGTAGCGATCGCGATCGCACTCGGCCTGGTCAACATCCACCAACCCTCGAATCGTAGCAATCCCCTGATTCAACAACATTGAACCCTGATTAAAATAATTCAAATCCGCACCAATCTGAGTCTCAAACCCCGTCGCTTCCTTCTCCAAAAACACCCGAAACGCCTCCAGAGGACCCCCAGCTAACTGTTCCATCCGCGCCAAAACCGCCTGATAATTGCTGCGGTTAATCGCAATACTATTACGAGAATACTCCAAATTCCGTAACTGCTTAGAATAAGCTAACGATGTCGTTAATAATTGCTTGAGCGTTCTCTTCAACTCCTCTAACTTCAACTCCGAGAGTTTCCCCGTCTCCGACTCCCTTAAATAGTCCTTCTGAACCGTTTTCAAAATCGCCTCATTCTTATCGACTAGCTTATCGGCTATACGATAAAAACCGCGACTATCCTGGAAGATTTTAGTAATTTTGTGGTAATAGAGAAATAAGTCAATCAGTTGCCAATAAAACTGAGGCAAAATCTGGGTGGGTTCCTCATCAAAAAAGAACCAAATTAGCACATGACCATAGGGATTATGTTCAACCCCTAAATCCGGGTCTCCATACTCAAAAAGATAGCCCCCCAACAGAGAATAACAACGATATAATCGGGGTAGCAGTTGCGGCGGCTTTTCCCCCACCAATCCCTGCAAACACCCTTGGGCGAACGCCTCCAACTCCTTGGGATTCTCGGGTTTGGGTGGCGCAACATAGGCTGTTAACAGCAGAGTTTGTCCCACATCTCCTAGGGGAGAATTGCTGATAGGGAGAAAACACTGTTGGGGATTAAGCTGGGCTAACTCCTGACAAGAATAGCCATCCTGTCCCATTTTTTCGGGAACCTGCAACGCCCAATTGAGGGCATAACAATCATGGATAACTTGCGGATAAATAAACCCCTGACACTTGGGCTGTTTTAGGGAAAACCCAAGTCGTTGCCGTTCCGTTGCTGGACAAACACCCTGCAAGAGTTCAAAATGGCGAGAGGGGGAATCGTCTCGCAATGGCAAATCCGCCTTCAGTCCCCAAGCGGCTAAAAGTGTTTGATAGCGTTCCTGAACCCAAGCAATATCAATCGAGGTGAAAGTTTCAGGCAAATCGGACTCCTCGCCGACCATGAGTCCTTTATAATACTGATAGCGAAACCAGTAGAGACTGGGGGCGTATAGTTGAGACCGGTTACTCATCCTCTGACTCCTGCGGCTTCTCCTCAAACCCCTTTTGAACCTCATCTATGGCCTGATAAATGATGGCTTTATTGGCGACGGTGGTGGCTTCCTCGCCGGGAGTCGTTTGACGGAAGGCCTCGGGATTATTGTCAATCCAAGTCGCTCGAACTTGACGCCAACGGTCATCGCTGAAGGAAATTTGAGATGCTTTACACCAGTCTTGAATGACTTTAGCTAACTCGGTGGGTTTATCCTCTAGGGGGTCTAACCGAGATTTCAACTCCTCTAAAGAAGCCTGCAATTGAGGAATCTCCGACGGTTGAGGGTCAAGCTGTTGCAGCCAAATGAAGAAATTTTGCAGAATTTCTAAGGATTTTTTGGGGATTCGGGACATAATGAAGAAGGCAAGAGGCAAGAGGCAAGAGGCAAGAGGCAAGAGGTAAGAGGCAAGAGGTAAGAGGCAAAAGAAAAGACGTAGGGGCGAACGGCCGTTCGCCCGCACAGTTGGGTCGCCCGCACAGTTGGGTCGCCCGCACAGTTGGGCCTTAAATGCCAATGGCGACAAAGGCTGACCAATAGCGACGGTCGCCGAAGGGATGGGATTCATCATAATCCCCTAATATCAACTCGAGTTCAGCCAAATCATCCTCCGACACCTGTAACTCCTCCTTGAACCACTCTAACATCCCTTGCCGAGAGATTTGGCGCAGCCAAGTTTGTGCCTTTTGCAACCCTTCAACCACCTGCCAATCTTGGCAGAACTGCCAATAAAAGCGAATCGCTAAACAGGCCGTGGCGAAGTCATCGACACACCATAAACTACTCACCACCGAGGGACTTCCCGCATAGAGAAAGCCCATCGCTAACCCTAGATATTCATCCGTTAACTCACTGCGCAACAGTCCCGTCTCACAAGCCGAGAGCATCACCAGCCGACAAACTCGTAAATCCAGATTGGCGAGAATTTCCCGTAACGTCAATCCTCGCTCCTGGGTGTCAAAGCGACGACCATCCCGCAGGGTTAGGAGTTGTCGCCCCTCACCTTTTCGGCGGGTATCCCCTGCCAAAATCAGGGCGGAGTTGAGGGGATTTGCGTCGTCAAAGCTGCCGTGACAGGCAAAATGAAGAAAATGACTCTGGCTTAGTTTTTGTAGGGTTTCTGGGCTATTTAGGGCGGCTTTGTTGGCGGCGGGTCCTTGGAGGACGTAGCTGTTGGGGTCGAATTGGGGGCGGATGAAGTTTAACTCCATCTTCGTATAGTCCAGGTCTTGGGTGGGGTTTTCGACGGCGAAGAAGTCCGAGCCTGGGGAGGAGCGGCGGGTCTGGAGATGGCTGAGAATCTGACAACTGGGGGCAAAACTCACGCCCTGGGAAAAGCGGTCGACTAGAAGTTCTCCGCTGGCGGTGCGCAGGGCGTGCAGGGGGAATAGATGTAGGTAGAGGTGGGGGATGAGGATGAGCCGCTGTTGGCGCTCGTCTAGGTCGGCGAGGAGTCTATCGAGTTGTAGATGTTGGGCTAGGTGGTTGAGGCGCTCGTCTAGGGACTCGTACCATTGGCGGTCGCGGTAGTTGCTGAAGTAGCTGTTGTGGAACTCGTCGAGCTGTTGTCGTTCTTGGGGGCTGTAGCGGTGGGGCTGGATGTGGACTTGGTCTTGGTTGAGGGTGATGAGGAAGGCGTAGGCCCCGAGTTGGCTATCTTGGGGCAGATACCATTCTAGGATGGCACTGTGGGGGGTCAGCAGTTGGCGCAAGTCGGGCAGGTCTGGGGTGATGTTTTGGAAGGGGACGAAGTCAGGGTCGTTGATGGTTTGCAGGAGTTGCTCCCGTTGTTGTAGGAGGCTCTGGAGGT
>CAZXWM010000068.1:0-13864 GCA_964644215.1 uncultured Phormidium sp. | reverse complement strand
CCTCTTGCCCCTTGCCCCTTGCCTCTTGCCCCTTGCCTCTTGCCCCTTGCCCCTTTCCCCTTTTCCCCCAACCCAAGAGAACTGCTATAATTTTGTTAACGAAGCTTAATAATCAAACCTACACATGAGTAAATCGCCGGTTCACGCCTTTTTCGTCGGTCGTATCCTCGCAGAAGAAATCGGCGCAGTCTTAGAACGGACTGTGTCTAACTCCCTCAGTGCCTTTGGTCAGTTTGATGCCGAACAACGCGAGAACTTGCGTCAGTTCTCCGAACGAGTCGTTGAACGGGCCGAACGGGTTGAATCCGATCGCAGTACAACTGAGTCTTCTAGCGGCAGTCGTGCCGTATCAACGGATCAGGACTTGCAAGCCTTAATTGATGGCTTGCGTGCCGAAATTGCCGAGTTGCGGTCCGAGTTACAACGCTACCGTAATGCCAGTGGCAACGACTAACGCCAGCGACCCCCGCTCCCCATCTAACCGCCAACTTCATCGAGAACGTCGAGTGTCTGCTCTGTCTGAGGACTCCTTGCCCCAATCGACCCACCCCAAGCGATCGCCCCGAATGAGTCGCCCCTTGAGTGATCATCACCGAACAACTCCCGGCGATCGCTCCTTGATCCCAACCGCTTCATCCTATCGCTGGAACCGGCCCAATTACTCCCGCAACCGTCGCCGCATCGAGATCTGGTCGTTTGTGGGTCGCTTTCTCTTGGAACTCTGGCTCAATGACCGTAAATGGAGTTATTGGGGCGGCTATAGTGATGCCAAACTCGCCGCCCGTCGTCGCCGCTTGGCCATCTGGATTCGTGAAACCTTCCTGCAACTTGGCCCCACCTTTATTAAGCTCGGACAACTCTTCTCGACGCGATCGGATATCTTTCCGGCTGAGTATGTCGAAGAACTCTCAAAGCTTCAAGATCGAGTTCCGGCCTTTAGTTCCGAGTTAGCCTATGAGATTATCCAGGGAGACTTTGGCAAATCGGCCCAGGAACTCTATCGCTATTTTGACCCGGTTCCCCTAGCAGCGGCGAGTCTAGGACAAGTTCATAAGGCTCAACTCAAAACTGGGGAAGAAATTGTCGTTAAAGTTCAACGGCCCGGACTTAAGCGACTGTTTGACATTGATCTCGGCATTGCTCGGTCCGTCGCCCTCTATCTCCAGAATCACTCTAAATGGGGCAAAGGGCGTGATTGGATGGGCATTTACGATGAATGCTGCCGCATCCTCTATCTTGAGATTGACTACCTCAACGAAGGACGCAACGCGGACACCTTCCGCCGTAACTTTCGTGGCGTTGACTGGGTACGAGTGCCGCGCGTCTACTGGCGCTATACCTCGGCGCGGGTATTAACTCTCGAATATCGTCCGGGGATTAAAATCAGCCATTATGAGGCCCTCGAAGCCGCTGGTTTGGATCGTAAACATTTAGCCAGTCTCGGGGCGATCGCCTATCTCAATCAACTTCTCGATCACGGCTTCTTCCATGCCGATCCCCACCCCGGCAATTTAGCCGTTAGCCCCGATGGTGCTTTGATTTTCTACGACTTCGGTATGATGGGGCAGATTACCTCCAATTTGCGTCAGAAGCTGATGGAGTTGTTTTTTGGTGTAGCTCAACGGGATAGCGATCGCGTGGTGCAAGCCCTAATTGCCGTAGAAGCCTTGGCCCCGATGCCCGATGTTGGCCCCGTGCGGCGATCGATCCAATATATCCTGGACAACCTCATGGATAAGCCCTTTGAAGAGCAATCCGTTGAGGCCATTACCGACGATCTCTACGAAATTGCCTATGATCAGCCGTTTCGCTTTCCAGCAACCTTTACCTTTGTGATGCGAGCCTTCTCAACCCTAGAAGGGGTGGGAAAAGGCCTCGACCCGGACTTTAATTTTATGGAGGTGGCGAAACCATTCGCGTTTGAGCTTATGAACCAAGGACGAGAAGACTATGGTAATGGCATTCTCTCAGAACTAAGCCGTCAAGCCAGTGAAGTCAGTTCCACGGCGTTGGGACTGCCTCGGCGTATTGAAGATAGCCTAGAGAAACTTGAACGAGGCGATGTGCGGGTGCGAGTGCGGGCCACAGAAACCGATCGCCTACTGCGACGGATGGCCAACATGCAGATGACAACGAATTATACCCTCTTAGTGAGTGCGTTCACGTTGTCCGCTACGATTCTAGTAGTCAGTGGAGAAGTCTGGTTAGCTGGAGGTGCTGCTGTGTTGGCAGTCATCTTTGCCCTAGTCCTACTTCGACTCATGGCCCGCATCAACCGAGCTGATCGCTTCTGATGAGCTGCTAACCCGCAACTTTATTATTCTCCGGTATGAAACCAGCCTTTGCCGGCCAGACCGATAAAGGTCTAGTCCGAGCCGTTAACCAAGACGCTTACCACATCGATGAAGCTGGCCGCTTTTTCATTGTCGCCGATGGCATGGGAGGTCATGCCGCCGGCCAAGATGCCAGTCGTCTTGCCAAGGATGCCATTTGTCATCATCTTGACGTTGGCTATAACCAAGATAATGAACCCGAGATGCTGCTAAAAACAGCGTTTATCGGGGCGAACACGGCCATTCTCGAAGATCAGTTAATTCATCCTGAAAATGCCGATATGGGGACCACGGCTGTGGCCATTCTGCTGCAACCAGGACCCGATGGCGAAATTTCTCAGGTGTGGTGTGCCAATTTGGGGGACTCTCGCATTTATCGCTTCCGCAATGGCCATCTCGAACAAATTACCGAAGATGATACCTGGGTAGCCCAAGCCATCCAAGCGGGAGTCTTGCCCGCAGACGAAGCCCGAGAGCATCCCTGGCGTCATGTGTTATCTCAATGTCTCGGCCGTGAGGATATGGGAGAGTTAGAAATTCGCGGTCTGGATGTGGTCCCAGGCGATCGGTTTCTCCTCTGTAGCGATGGACTCAGCGAGGAACTGACAGACGATCGCATCGCTGAAGAACTGACAGCCAGCAAAGATTGTGATGACGCGGCCACCCGTCTGATCGAAGCAGCTAAAGCCGAAGGTGGACGGGATAATATCACGGTTGTTTTGGTAAGGCTTTAGGGGAAAGGGAAGGCAAGGGGCAAGAGGCAACAGGCAAGAGGCAAAAGAAAAGACGTAGGGGCGTACCTTTATGGTCGCCCTCTTTCGGCAAGGGGCAAGAGGGTAGGGGCGTACCTTTATGGTCGCCCTCTTCTGGCAAGGGGCAAGAGGCGGACGGGTCTTGTCTACTTTTTTGTTGGCCGTTCGGGATTGAGTAACCATAGCCAGACCAACTAAGATAGTAAAAAACCTTGAGTCAATAGCATACAGAGGTTTTATACCGCTTAATAATCCATTATCAACTGTCCGTTATTAACCGTGGCGGGTCTCAAATTGTCTCGGTTCTGGTTCAGGATGAGCATTTTTACCGTTGACAAATTGCTAAAACTCCTATCAGAGGATAGGGAACCTCAATGGATATTGTCCCGTCCTGACAAATAGATGGGTGCAGACGTTGCATTTTCTGTCAAACCTTTGTTATATTTTGTAACAAGACAGGGCAAGCCCACTTCAACGAAATGTTAACCGTCCAAGTTAGCCCCAGTTGAAGGACTCGAACTTAGTCCCTGTATTGACGAGACGATTCGCTTGAGAGGTACATCACATGGATCGACCGATTCAACTCAGTCTCGAACAGCAGTTTAGTCTGCGTTCCTTCGAAACCCAGGTGGCTCAAATGAGCCATGAGCAAGCGCAACAGTTCCTTCTAAAACTGTACGAACAAATGATGTTGCGCGAAGTGACCTACAAAAATCTACTCAAACACCAATGGGGCATCGAACCCAATGGTATGTCGTAGGCCCTTCCTCTAAGACTCTCTCAGGGCGACCTCCGTCTCTGGCTCAGTTCCTAGCTGTGGGAAACGAACCGGGGATGCTGGGGCGTTGCGGGAGACTCTTTCAAACTGCTTGTTTGTCCACAATGACAGCCTTTGTAACTACCTAGGTGTTGACAAATTCGACTACCCTAGGAATGAACAATGTCTTCGGGACGCAAGCCTGATATGTTTCAAAACCTTCTCATCTGTACTGATTTACACGACGGTCTACATCGACTGGTTCGCTTCGTTCCTAGCCTGGCCGCCTCAGGAATCCGTAAACTCGTTTTCTTCCACTCCGTCCGCGTTAACGACGATCGCGGCGTCCCTAAAGTCAACCAAGCTGCTATAGACGCCGCTCGCCAACGCCTATCCGTTGCTCAGGACAATGTTCCTGACAGCGTTGAGGTTGAGGTAGTTGTCGAATCTGATCGCATTGTTGAAAATATCCTCAACACCATTAAAACCCACCACTGCGATCTCGTCCTCCTTGGCACCGATAACAAAACCCTACTGGACGAAAAACTGTTTGGGAGTACCACCGCTGAACTGGTTGAACGGATTAAAATTCCGCTGCTCGTTATCCGTCCGGCGTTGATGTCCACCTATACCCGAGAAGAACTTGACCTACGCTGTCGCCATCTGTTGCGCTATCTCCTGATTGCCTATGACGACAGTAACACCGCCAAGGCCTTAGTCAAGCAGATTAGCGAGACCGCCCGCAACCGTCCCGAGAACTCCTTGGACCATTGTCTTCTCGCCTGGGCCGTCGAATCCAAGAGTCGCCGAGAAATCCCTCAATCTCAAACCATCGAGGATGTCCAGGAAAAACTGGCGGCGGTGAAACAGGAATTAGAACAACTCAACCTAACCGTTGCCACCGAAGTTCGCCAAGAGGAGCGCTTACAGGCGATGATGAGTCTAGCCATGGACTATGACATCAGCGCGATCGCCGTCAACTCCCCGAGCGTGCCTCGCCTCCTAGAATGGTCACGGCCCAACTTCGCCAACCTCCTCTTACGTCGCAGTTGGCATCCCGTTCTCTTCTTCCCAGACGCCGAGTAAGGCAAACTTCTGGGAAATCGGAGTCCGAAATGTGATAAGTATAGGGTGAAAGTCCTTACATTCAGCGACGTTAAACAAAACGATGTTTTCAATTATTTTTCAAATCTGCCTCGCCGCCCTAGTCCTGTGGTCTTTCATCATGGTGATTGGGGTTCCCGTGGCCTATGCCTCTCCCCAAAACTGGGATCAATCCAAAGGACTGATCTGGATTGGCTCTGGGATCTGGGTTGCCCTAGTTCTCGCCGTGGGTGTTTTAAACTATCTCGTCGTTTAAACCATCCCCCAGAACGATTAGGAGGAATCTCCCCCGAGATCCCTCCTGAGATGTCCAGTCCCAAGCTTGCAACCTCACCTCGACCCCCTCGATTTCACATTTCACCTCAACGTCTCAAAGATTTATGGCAGTTTTTGAAGGAACTTTTGCCAGCGTCGCCCCGTACCGCTTCGCTATTGTTATCGCCCGTTTCAACGATCTCGTTACCGAAAAGCTGCTCGGTGGCTGCCAAGACTGCCTCAAACGTCACGGGATTGATGTCAACCCCCAAGGCACTCAGGTTGACTATATCTGGGTTCCCGGAAGCTTTGAAATTCCTCTCGTAGCCCGGCAACTCGCCCTCAAAGGGAACTACAACGCCATTATTTGTCTCGGGGCTGTTATTCGCGGCCATACCCCTCACTTCGACTATGTTGCCGCCGAAGTCTCCAAAGGCGTTGCCGCCGCTGGCTTCCAAACGGGAGTTCCCATTGTCTTCGGGGTTCTCACCACCGATACCTTGCAACAGGCCCTAGAACGGGCAGGAATCAAGAGCAATCTGGGCTGGAATTATGCCATGGACGCTCTGGAGATGGCCAGTTTAATGGCTCAAATTGGTGGAGATTCAGATATGACCCCGAATCCCCAAGCCCTCCCCAATGGCGAGGGCCAATCTTTGATGGGTAATCTCTCAGGCAGCTAATCTGTCTCCAACTCTGAACGCATTCCCTAGCGTCTGGCTAGACAAGCCGCTAAGTCTTCATCGGCGGTAGAAATCCCTTGGAGGTTGTAGGTTTGTCAGAGGAGTTCGATTAAAAATGCAAGAAATTTTGGCTTTTTTGGCGAGTCTGGAACTATTTAAAACCTTGCCAGATTCACAACTTCGTGCTATAGAAACTATTGCTAAACCCCTAGATTACGATCGCGGCGAACTCATCTTTCTGGAGGGCGATCGCTGTTTAGGCTTTTTCCTGGTTCAGTGGGGACGAGTCAAAGTCTATAAAATGTCTCAGGATGGTAAAGAACAGATTTTACATTGGTTTGAAGAGGGCGATCGCTTTGCCGAAGTTCCCGCCTTTGATGGGGGCTATTATCCCGCTTCGGCTTCCGCATTAGAAAAAACTAGACTTCTGTTGATTCCCAATCAAGCCTTGTTAGCCTTAGTGGAACAATATCCTAGTTTAGCCTTTCACTTACTAGCGAGTTTATCGCGACATCTGCGTCGGTTTGCCAACCTGATTGATACTTTGTCTCTTAAAGATGTATCGAGCCGGTTAGCCGGCTATTTACTGGAATTGAGCGATCGCCAGGGGTGCGATCGCCTCGAACTGGATTTGGCTAAAGGACAGTTAGCGGCATTTTTGGGAACGATCCCAGAAACCTTATCACGGACTTTTGCCAAGCTAACTCAGGCAAACCTAATTGAAATTGAGGGCAGACAGGTTCAGATTTGCGATCGCGACGGTTTACAGCGGTTAGCCGAGGGTAACAAAGACATTAATTAGGGATTCAACCTGAGAAAAGTTTGCCTGAAACAGTTTTTCGGTTACGATAGCCGTTAACCTATTGTTTGACAATCTCATCGAGCCACCTATCCCGTCAGAAATGGCTGAGATTGTCGTTCCGTCCTGATTTTGCGTATTCTAATGTTTAGCTGGTTTACGGCTCCACCGACGTCGCGATCGCACCCCCAACTTCCTCGTCTTAAGTTACCTCGACTCCTAAGTGTCTTAGAAGTTTGGGGTTTTGGCTTAAGTGGTTTATTACTCTGGCTTGGCCCTGGCCCAGCCTCAAATGCCGATTTAGGACAACCCGTGATTTGGGTTTGGCTGGTAGCCGCTGCCATTGGTGTAATGTATAACCTCCAGGTCAAACATCTCGGCAGCCACTATCCCAATTTATCGGGAGGAACACCAAACTACATCACCAAGCTGCTTGATAATCACCCGTTTTTAGCTCGTTATGGAGCGATTGGTTATTTTTTGGGTTGGGTGTCCGTTCCCTCGATGAATGGCATTGTTTTGGCGGGGTTGATTTCAGCGAACCTGGAAAATCTGGGACTCGAGTCCCCTGAAGGGTTGTTGCGAATTGTGTTCACGGCCTTACCGTTTGTCGTCGCCTACAGCGGAACCCGAGCCATCAGTATTCTGCACCTCTTTTTTGTCCTCCCAGCGGTGGGATTTTTCCTTGTCTTTTGTACTCAGGGACTAGGTTGGTTAGCCATTTCCCCTCAAAGTCCTGGCTTTTTCCCCAGTGAGTGGCAAGGGTTTGCTGTTGGCGATTGGGCCAAATGGTATTTCTTGGCGGTGTATGCGGCCTACGGCTGCGAGACGGCCTCGGGATTTATTGCCGATAACCCGAAGCCTCATCAAACCCTGCGAAGTCTCAAGTTTGCGGCGATTCTCTTGCCGATTATCTATGCGGGGGGGTCGTGGCTGTTGATGCGTTTGGCCACGAGTCCCGATTTGGGGAGTAATACCTTTTTGCAGTTGGTGGCGGTGTCTCGTCCGTTTTGGGGCAATGCTGCCCCGGTGTTGGTCACTTTTTTGATTGCAGCGGGGTGTCTCCTGAGTTCAGCCACGGCGGTGGCCCTCTCACCTCGGGTGCTGTATCAACTGTCCCGCGATCGCTATCTCTCCCCAGTCTTCGCCGTCGTCTCGCGGCGGGGAGCCTTTGGCCCGGGGTTGACGTTCACCTTTATCCTGAGTCTTCTCTGTCTGTTGTGGGGGGATGTGGAACAAGTGGTGATGGTGACAGGAACGGGCTATCTTTCGAGTACGATGCTACTGCATTTGGGGATGTGGCTCAAACGGGGGACATCAGTATCCTGGCTGCCGCGTTTGTCGTTGCTATTTTTCCTCTTAGAAGCCACCGTATTAGTTCTAGGTGGCTTAATGTGGAGTAGCTGGGATTTGGCGTTGGGGTTAGCATTTCCGGTGGTGGTGTTGATGTTTGATGCGGCGATCGCCCGCAATCGTTTCTTTCTCTTTCAAAGTGATTGGTGGATTCGCTCCTATCGCCGACAAATGGGAGAGAATTTCCAGAATTTTGTGGCGGTTCAAGTGGGGGTATTGGTGGTTCTCCTCTGTGGCGCCGCCTTTATCACTTGGCAGGTTCAGGTGTTGATGCGATCGGTCAGCGATACAACGGTATTAGCCGATGTTTCTGCTAATTTGTTGGTGTTGTTGTTGCTGACGGTGAGCTTTATTGGGGTGGCGATCGCCTGTTGGACGAGTTTACCCCAAGCTGAGGCGATCGTTGAGGCCCGCGATCGCTCCCAACTCCTATTTCGCATTGCCGACGATGCGATTATGGTCCTCGATAACCAAGGCACTATTCAACAGGTTAACCCCGCCGCTAGTGCTTTATTTGATTTGCCTGGGTTTGAACTCCTTACTCGACCCCTTACGGAGTATTTACCCAATTTTCCGACGGTGATTGAGACGGCTCCTCGTATTAGTGAACAGGACTTTAAACGGGGAGCTGAGGAAAGAACTGTAGAAGTCAGTATTTCAGTTTTGGAAACCGAAACATCTCAGGAATATCTAGCAATTTTGCGAGATGTCACGGCACAAAAACAGGCTCAAGAGGCTCTACAACGTTCCGAAGAACGACTCCGCAATTGGGCTACGGAACTCGAACAGCGAGTTCAGGAGCGAACGGCGGAATTGCAGCAAGCTATGGAACTGGCGGATATGGCAAATCATGCAAAAAGTGATTTTCTAGCCAGCATGAGTCATGAGTTGCGAACTCCTTTGAATGGCATTTTAGGCTATGCACAAATTCTACAGCGATCCACTCGTTTCACGGGACAAGATTTGCATGGGGTGGAGATTATTCAGCAATGTGGTGCCCATTTGTTGACGCTCATTAATGATATTTTGGACTTGTCTAAAATCGAAGCGGGTAAAATGGAACTGCACCCCAATGAGTTTCATTTTCCGGCATTTTTACAGGGTGTTGTGGAAATTTGCCGGGTGCGATCGCAGTCTAAAAAAATTGAGTTCTACTACGCTGCCGATCCTCATTTACCCACTGGAGTTAAAGCAGATGAAAAACGTTTACGGCAAGTGTTGATAAATCTCTTGGGAAATGCCATTAAGTTCACGGAAAAAGGGAGTGTTTGTTTACAGGTAGAAGTCTTAGACTCACCGGAGTCTCACCTCGATGCTGAATCTGCTCCTGAAGCCTCAGATTATCGGATTCACTTTGAAATTACCGACACGGGAATTGGCATGACAAATGAGCAACTTAACAAGATTTTCATGCCTTTTGAACAAGTCGGTGAAGGCAAAAAACACGCCGAAGGAACGGGGTTAGGGTTAGCGATTACGCACCAAATTTTAGACTTGATGGGGAGTCCAATTGAGGTGTCTAGTACCCCCAAGCAAGGGAGTTGCTTTAGTTTTACTACTGTTCTTGAACGAGCTGATGATTGGGTAGAAGGAGCCATCGAGTCTGTGGCGGGTAAAATTATTGGCTATGAAGGCGATCGCCGCCAAATTTTAATTGTGGATGATCGCTGGGAAAATCGCTCTGTTATCGTCAATCTTTTAACCCCTTTAGGGTTTGAAATGATTGAAGCCAGTGATGGCCAAGAGGGATTCGATGCTATTGTGGAACATAAACCCGATCTCGTCATTACCGACTTAGCAATGCCAGAAACAGATGGCTATGAGTTATTAAAACAGTTACGCCAGCATCGCGAGGTAAAAACCACTCCCACCATTGTCTCCTCCGCCAGTGTTTTAGCCATTGATCAACATAAAAGCTTAGCCGCCGGAGGCGATGATTTTCTCCCGAAACCCGTTCAGGCGGACGAACTGCTGCAAAAAATCTCTCAAAATCTCGAAATTACTTGGCAATATGAACAGCAAACTCCAGAACCTGAAAGCACCGAACATACCCTAGAGTCTCTCAAAGAAGGTGAATTTCATGTTCCCCCTCAAGATGAGATTGAGTTACTGCTTGACTTAGCACGTCAAGGGTTGATCAACCGCATTGTTGAGGAAGTTCAACGGCTACAGCAACAAGAGTCTCGCTATCAAGAATTTTCCGAACAAATTGAACAGTTCGCTCGCAAGTTTCAAATCAAGAAAATTCGTGAGCTTTTAGAAACCTCTCACGATAAACAGGATAAATAAGTCCTTAAACTTAGGCTTATCTCATCCCTGGCGATCGCAGATGCGAGAAAGGCAACTTGACTGAAGCGATGAGATGTAAGTTGAGAATTAGGAGTAGAATATCACAAAATAACAAAAAATGACACAAGCCGTGGAATTATGTGATAAAAAGGAGATAACCTGCTCCAAGACACCGAAGAATCATAGTCGTTTCTACGATAATTCGGGTCTATCGATTGAGTTTCATTGAGATTTTGCCGCCTTTTGTCCCCAGCTAATCTCAGACTTAATCCCCTTGTCGTTGCTCTGTTTTGTATGTTCCATGTCTACCTCGGAATCTGACATCATTCTCATTGTTGATGATACCCCAACCAATCTAGCAGTATTATCAGAAGCTCTCACCAGTGCCAAGTATCAGGTTGCGGTTGCTCTTGACGGGGAAACAGCCATCGAACAGGTTGCCTACAAACCCCCACATCTGATTTTATTAGATGTGATGATGCCAGGAATTGATGGCTTTGAAACCTGTCGCCAGCTCAAAGAGAATCCTGAAACCGCTCAGATTCCGATTATTTTTATGACGGCTCTCTCTGATACCGTTGATAAAGTCAAAGGACTTAGTTTGGGGGCTGTTGATTATATTACCAAGCCATTTCAGCAAGAAGAAGTCCTGGCGCGAGTTAAAGTTCATCTTGAGCTATATCATCTTAATCATAGCTTAGACCGTCAAGTTAAAGAGCGAACCGCAGAACTATCCGAAGCATTGAACAGTTTGCAGAAGGCTCAAGTGCAACTGGTTCAAAATGAAAAAATGTCATCCCTGGGACAATTAGTGGCGGGAGTTGCTCATGAGATTAACAATCCTGTTAACTTTATTCACGGAAATCTGATTCACGCCAAAGAATATATTGCCGATTTATTGGAGTTATTACGTCTCTATGAGGAAAACACTCCAGAGGTTAATCCCGATGTTAAAGCCTTCGCCGAGGAGATTGATTTTGAATTTTTGAGATCCGATTTACCAAATTTAGTCAAGTCTATGGAAGTGGGAGCCGGTCGAATTCAGGGTATTATTAAATCTCTGAAAACCTTCTCTCGTGCCAATGAAACTCAATTTGAGTCTATTAATATCCATGAAGGCATCGATAGCACCTTACTAATTTTGGGTAATCGAATCAAAGCGAAATCCTTTCGTCGTGAGATTCAAGTGAAGAAAGTCTATGGCGATTTGCCCTTGATTGACTGTTGCAGTGGCCAACTCAATCAAGTCTTTACGAACATTCTCAGTAATGCCATTGATGCCTTAGATGAATCTGCATCACGTCAGCCTCAGAATTGGGCTCCCTGCATCGAGATTCACACGGCTATCGAGGGAGAACAGGCCAGGATCACGATTAGTAATAATGGCGGAACGATGCCCCCAGAGGTTCAAGAGCATCTATTTGAGCCGTTTTTTACCACCAAGCCGCGAGGAAAGGGGACAGGAATGGGGTTATCGATTAGCCATCAGATTATTACGGAAAAACATCGGGGTCAGCTACACTGTCGAGTAGAGGGCGATCGCGTCGAGTTTGTGATTCAAATTCCCATTCGCCAAGCGATCGCCCCCACTCCTCGCCAACACCAAACCACAAGTCACTAAACCACAAGTCATTGATGAGTCAGTTCGTTAACACTCCCAACCGTGGCCAAATTCTGGAACAGGCCTGCGATCTAGGGTTTCATCGGGCCGGGATTGCGGCGGTTCCTCCCCTGGCTGACGAGGCGGAAACCGAAGCCGTCGAGCATCTGCAAACTTGGCTCAATCAAGGCTATCAAGCGGATATGGCCTGGATGGCGAACCCAAAACGGCAAGATATTCGCCAGGTGTTACCGGGGGTGCGATCGGTGATTGCAGTAGCCTTGAACTATTACACGGAGCATCAGCCTCCCCAGGGCGATGATACCGTCAAAATCTCTCGCTACGCCTGGGGCCGTGACTATCACCGAGTTCTGCATCGCAAGCTGAAGCAGCTCTCTCGTTGGTTGGAGTCGTCGGGGGAGGGGATTCAGGCCAAATACTATGCTGACACTGGCCCCGTTCAGGATAAAGTCTGGGCCGAACGAGCGGGACTGGGTTGGATTGCTAAAAACGGCAATCTGATTACACGAGACTATGGCTCTTGGGTGTTTCTGGGGGAAGTGTTGACGAATTTACCCTTAGAGGGCGATCGCCCCCATACAGACCATTGTGGCACCTGCACCCGTTGTCTCGACGCTTGTCCCACCGAGGCGATCGTTCGTCCTTCTGTGGTCGATGCCAATCGTTGCTTAGCCTATCACACCATCGAAAACCGCCGCGATCGCCTCCCCGATGACATCGCCAACAACCTCAACGGCTGGGTGGCCGGTTGTGACATTTGTCAAGAGGTTTGTCCCTGGAATCAGCGATTTGCCCAAACCACAGATGTCGTAGAATTTGAACCCTACCCGCAAAACCTTAACCCCAGTGGTTCCGAGTTAGCTAACTTATCAGAAGAAGATTGGGATCAGCGGTTCCGGGCCTCGGCTTTGCGACGGATTAAACCGGCGATGTGGCGACGTAACAGCCAAGCGGCAAACAAGACAGAAAAAACCCCGTCTAAGATAGACGAGGTTTGAACGACGAAGCCTGAATCATCAAGCCAAAATTGTGATTTCTAAAACATCACTAACTATTGACTGTTGCCGGTTCGTTGCTGTTGCGAGAACGACGGCGAGTTAGGGAATTAAAGAGCATCTGGCCGACGGCTTTAATGAGATTGCCTTCGAGTTCTTCAAACATGACCATATTCAGCTTGAAGGCATCGTTGGCTTCATCGACAATGCGATCGGCTTGAGCGTCATCAATGGGTAAACTGTCCATCGCTTGACGATATTCAGCCTTAAAGGCTTTCTCATCAGGAATTTCGTCAAACTCATAAAACGCCGTTCCTTCGCCATCCTGTAATCCCATGGCTTTTTGGGCAATGTTTTTCAGGATTTGTCCGCCAGAAAGGTCGCCAAGATAGCGGGTGTAGCAATGGGCCACTAATAGCTCCGGTTCACTGTTGGAGACGTCGCGGATACGGTTGACATAGCCCTGTCCCCCGTCTGAGGGCTTCACCACATCCCGCCAGTTAGGGCCAAAATAGTAATGAAGATCCTGTTCTAAACTCTCCTTACGGTTAAGTTGAGGATAGTACAGTTTGGATAACACGGGATGCTCCCGATGGCGTTCCATTTCCTCTTCCATGGCGGAATAGACGAAGTAAAAGTTGACCGCCAAATTGCGGTAAGAGTTCTTTTCAACGGTTCCTTTGAGAAAACATTTGATAAAGCCCACGTTTTCCGCCATGGTGTGAGACTTTTTCGTACCTTCTCGGAGTTTTGTTGCGAGATTACTGGTCATACTAAAACAAAAATGCTATAATTTTTCGTTCGGTGCATTACGGCGCATTCAAGAGGGCTGACTGTCAGATTAAATCGAGCAGATTAAATCGAGCAGATTAAATCGAGACAATTAGCCGCACCTGAACCACAAAAGTCACGTAAAAGCTCCT
>CAZXWM010000067.1:0-13994 GCA_964644215.1 uncultured Phormidium sp. | reverse complement strand
CCGCAAGGGGACGGAAACCTTTGACCCGAAGACCCACCTAGCGTATTAACGAGTTATAATGTTGCCGTGTTTTTTCTGGTCTTTTCCCATAATAGGGATGGATACCGTGACCTAATCTTATGTCTCGCTCAACCCCCTACCAGCCCTCACTTCTGCGTCTCCTCCACGGACTCACCGCCCTGGTCATTCTGCTGGCGTTGCTGAGTTCCGCCTGGGTCTATCTCAGCTACGACAAACGGTTAATTCAACTATCCGTTCCCCAAATTCCCGATATTATCGGTATTCATGGTACCTTTGGCGTCGGGTTGCTGCTCCTATTACCTCTGTTTGCCCTGTATAGCTTCCATTTAGGGCAAAACCGCTTAATCGGTTCCAATACCCTCCCCCAACTGCAACGACTTCCTCGCCCCGCTGGACGCTACGCCCTCCATCGCCTCGTGAATACGGTGATGCTCTTGGCTGCAACTTTTGCTCTCATCACCGGACGCATGATGAAGGAAGCCTGGTTACCTGAAGGACGGTTAACCGAAACCTGGTATACCTTACATCTATGGGCCTGGGTCCTGATGGCCCTGGCACTGGTTTTTCACCTGGCCGCCGCCTCCTGGGTGGGAGGGGTCAGCTTACTGCAATCAATGTTAACTTGGCAAACACGCGATCGCGACACCCCTCGCCAGTGGTGGCAACAAATCCAGTCCATTTGGAAACCCTAATCTACTATGTCTGTCCCTCGCCCTCGTCTCCTCACCTTCAGCGAAATTCTCGTCTTCGGCGGAATCCTCTTCGCCCTCATCGCCCCCCTATTTTCTTCAGAATCAGACTCGCCATCATCTCCAAGTTCCCAAATCGAGTCTCCCGTCACACTATACCTTCCCTCAGCAGTCGAAACAACGGCCCGAGGCAATATAGACTCTCAATGAGTCGCCGCTTATATTTATCAACCTTGGGAAACCCTAGATGTAGGGGCAATTCGCAAGTGGCCGGACTTATGGAGAGTTTGTAGCCAAGACAATAACTTACACCAGATTGTCTGAAGCGCCATTTTATAGAAGACTCTCCTTCCAAGTCTATCTGTATAATAGCTCTAGTTCCCTAACTGGAGTAGCCAAACCAACCATGTACAGCATGAACGACGGCATGACCGTCGCCAAACGCGCCACTCGGGATATCGAAGCCTGGCTGAATCAGATTCCCGAAACCCTGGGAGTCGAAAACGTCGAAGATGACCCGGAATACCAGAAACGTGATGTCGATTTGCTCTGGCATCTCGAAGGGGCCTGTCTGAAAGTGGAAATCAAGGGCGATCGCTACCACAAAACCGGTAACTTCTTCTTCGAAACCCACAGCAACCAAGAACGAGGAACCCCGGGCTGTTTCCTCTACACGGAAGCGGACTGGCTCTTCTACTACTTCGTCACTCCCCGCACCCTCTATCAACTGCCCATGCCCGAAACCCGCGACTGGTTCCTCAAACACCGGCAGCAATTCCGGGAACGGTCCACCCGAACCCCGGTGGGTGCAACTTTCTACACCACCGTCGGCCGTCTGGTTCCCATCGCCCAAGTCCTCGATGAGGTTCCCCGCGTCGTCCGCGTGCAATTTGGAACCTAAGCCCATCCTCTCAATCACCTCAACCTTGTGCTGCAATCATGTTTAACCTCTCCTATTTCCCACTCCCAATTTCCCGTCAAGCCCACCTCTTCACGTCCATCGACTCCCTGCTACGTCGTGTCCTGATTCTGCTGATTTCGGCCTATCAACGGTATCTCTCGCCCCATAAGGGCTATTCTTGCGCCCATCGCCTTCTCCACGGGGGGGAGTCCTGTTCCTGCCATGTCAAAAACGCGCTTACAGAAACCGATCTCCTCACGGCGATCGCCCAGTCCAAACAACGCTTTGCCGCCTGTGCCGACGCTGCCGAAACCCTAGCCGTTCGCGCCAATTCGGAGGATGACCCCTCACCCACTCACTATCCCCGCCGGACGTTTATTTACTATAGTTTAGTGGGCTTCACCCTACCGTTTTTTGTCCGCCGTAACCAGGGACAATGTTGCGCCAGTCTCGGGCAATTCCTCTTCCGAGATCACCAACGCCGCCAGCGCGAAGAGGAACAACGGCGCTATGATCAAGACCAACACCGACGCCGGCAGGAAGAACACCAACGCCGGCAACGCAACTTCTAATCCCATTTTTCTGTAGCCCTTCCCCGGCAGAATGGTGCGTTCCGGCAAGTTTTAACCGAGTGGTCGAAGCCCAACATGAGATGATGCCGGGACGCACCCTACCCCCCCTCTTGCCAGAAGAGGGCGACCACAAGGGTACGCCCCTACGTCTTTTCTGTTGCCTCTTGCCTCTTGCCTCTTGCCTGTTCCCTATCCCCCAAAATACCAACCATGCTCCTGTCTCACCTCTTCCGCCATCTCATCCCGTAATATCCCCGGACATAATACCTCACCCAGCGGTCGCCAGGCCCGGAGTCGCATCTGCACGTTGATGTCTCCATGGCGGTATAAAGCCTGATAATAGGCATCCTCCGGGGAGCGCGATCGCCACACCGTCAATAACCGCTCCCGATACTCCGGCTCAGCAGACTGTTGTATCTGTCGTTCGACCCTCTCATAAGAAATCTGTTTAAACGTCTCATGGCGAAACGTCTCGGCAATATAGCCCTCATGAAAGCGCCGTTCAAAGCGCAAAATTAACAGACGGGACGGTAAATAAAAATCAAACCCCCAAACCGACTCCATCTCGGCGCGAATCTCATCAGGAACCGGGAGACGCTTCTCCTGATAGCGTTGATAGAGAAAAAAGGGCAACTCCTCCGTCTCCCACGTTACCGGTTGTAAGTCTTCAATATGGTCTAGGCGGAAGTTATACCATTGTCCCTGACCCGTAGGAGTTTGCCCAAAACCACAGAGATAAATCGATCGCCGCATATAATAACAACAGACCGGATAGACCCAACAAACCACCGACCTCCGCAGCCGTGAACTGCCATATAACAGCCGTACTGGAGGCACTGGCGACTTTTGCCAGAGTTGATACAACATCTCCTGCCAATCTTCCACCCGGTCAATTTGGCGATCGCGCACCACATAATCCAGATGAACCAAAAACCGCTGCACCCCCGCCACCGGCTGAGCATAGCGTTGGGCCAAACTACCAAAATCCAAATTGCCAAATAGCACCTCGCGGGATCTAGTCTCCGTCTTCCCCGAACCCTTTTCCTGAGACTCCTGCCTCGGCAACACCTTCGTCACCGGTTCCGTCACCCAACGAGGAAGTTTCCCCAGGGGTTCAAACTTATGACCCCGTCGCTGCAACAACCCCAACTCCACCAACAAGCGTAAATCATCCGCCAGCGATCGCCGCGTCACCCCAAACAACCGCTGTTGTAGGCGTTCCTCCCAATCCGATCGCTCCACCCCCAACTCCCGACAAACCTGCTCAATCCACCCTGGCATCTGCGGCGAACCCACCACCGACGCCAGCCAATCATAGGCCGTGCGACTACAAGCACAGCGGCGATCGTGAAGCGGTGGAACCTCCTCCCCCTTGGGATGTCCAGCCGTAAAAAAGCGATCGCGCCACTGAGCATAACTAAACAAACGCGGCGTTCCCGGCCTCACCTCCCCCCAGAACGACGCATATTGACGACCATACAGCACCTGAAGCCAGACCCATAACCGCAGCGATCGCAACCCATGCTGACAAAACACCCCCCGCGTCAGCCGTTGCAACAACAGCGGTGACGGGTAAATCTGCTCAACCCCGTCCACCCCAGACCGAGCCGAGGTTTCAGACTGAGATAACTTCAGAGAATGTCGCTTACGGCTCGACAGCGGCCGTCCTGGAGAAGGAGTCATGGAACGTTAACACAATTCGGAATTAGCCGCTTCCAATTATTCCTCATCCAGCCCCCAAAGAAAAGCCCCAACCCAAAATTATTTCAATTATTAACAATTGCCTGCCAACCCCCTACCCCTTCATGGGAACATTAAACAGGCGTTTCAACAGAACCGGAGCAATCTCACCGAGAGGCAAAATATACTGAGCCGCCCCGAGGGCGATCGCCTCCTTCGGCATCCCAAACACCACCGACGTGGCCTCATCCTGAGCGATCGTCACCCCTCCCCCCTGGGCGATCGCCTGCATTCCCACCGCCCCATCCTTGCCCATCCCCGTCAGCAAAATGGCCACACAATGCCGTCCATAGACCTCCGCCACCGACTCAAACATCACCGTCACCGAAGGACGATGGCCCGAAAACGGCGGCAGCGGCGCCGACGCAAACACGCCGCGACGACTAAACGTTAAATGCTGATCCTCCGGCGGAAAATAGACCACCCCCGGCTCCGCCCGCATCCCCACCTGAGCAATACGAACCGACACCGCACATTCAGCATCGAGCCAATTCACCAACCCCGTCAAAAAGCCCCGACTAATATGTTGCACACAGACAATCGGCACCGGAAAATTCCCCGGAATTTGCCCTAAAATCCTCTGCAACGCCTGAGGTCCCCCCGTCGAAGCCCCAATCGCCACCAACTCATAAGTCCGTTGCCGCACCTCCGGCGCGATCGACGACACCGGCCGCAACACCGACTCCCCCGAATTTCCCCGTTCAGTCCCCCGAGGACTACTGCGAGATTGGCCCATCAACTGACGACGATGAGTAAACACCGCCACCCCCGACAAGACACGAATTTTCGTAATCAACTCTTGCTGCAAATCATGCCAATTATTCGCCCCCCCATCAATCGGTTTCGGCAACACATCCACCGCCCCCGCATTCAACACCCGAAACACATTCTGAGTATCCTCAGCCTGCACCGACGCACTCAACACCAAAATCGGCCGGGGCATCGTAGCCATAATCTCCCGAGTCAACTCCAGTCCATTCATCTCCGGCATATGAAAATCCGTGCAAACCACATCCGGCCGCGCCCGAGCCATCATCGCTAAAGCCTCCTTGCCCGTGCCGGCCATCCCCACCAACTCAATATCTGGGTAAGTCGCCAACATCCGCCGCAGAATCACCTGCACAACGGGAGAATCTTCAGCGATGAGAACACGAATGGGCATATTGAATCGTTATCAGAATCGGTAAATATTTAAGACGCCTCCCTTTAGATTAACCGCTGGAGGGTTTCAACCAAAACATCTTGATTAAAACTACTTTTTGTGATATAAGCGTTCGCTCCCGCATCAGCACCGCGACGACGATCCTCATCCGTCGCCAAAGACGTAACCAGAACAATCGGCAGTTCACTATACTCAGCATGATTGCGAATCCGAGCCGTTAACTCCAACCCATCAAGATTCGGCATTTGAATATCCGAGACTACCGCATCAAACCGGCCACTGCGCAGTTTATTATAACCATCAAGTCCATCGACGGCCGTCACCACCCCATAGCCAGCCGCCTCCAAAATGCGTTTTTCCTGAGTGCGGGTAGTAATCGAATCCTCCACCAACAATAACATTTGTTTTGCCGGAGCCTCGCCCTGAGTTGGCGTCGTCTCAATCATCTCAGGGCTAACATTAGCGCGACGATGGACACCGCGCACCGATTTGATGATATCCACCGGATTGAGGACCATACAGACCTCACCAGTCCCCAGAATCGTCGCCCCCGACACATTCCGAACCCGTTTCAGGAGCTTACTTTGGGGCTTGAGAATCGCATCTTGCTCATCAATCAGGCGATCGATCAATAGCCCCAACCAATCCTCGCCCACCTTCAGCAAAATACAAGCCAACGATTTTTGCCGATCCTCCATCTCAGCCCGAATCGGTAACTGCAAAATATCCGCCAAGCGGACCACCGAAATCGGCTGATTATCATGGAGAATCGTATCTCGGCCTTCCAGAGAAAAGATATCATCCGGAGCAATCATCAACGCCGTCTGCACAAACTCCACCGGCAGCGCGTAGGCCTGTCGCGGTAGAATCGTCCGGGTGGCCTCATGGTAAATATGACGCACTTCCAGGAGTAACACATGAGCCGTGGCCAGAGTTGTTCCCAACTGGAGATGAATCCCACAGCCTTGTCCTGGATTGGACGTTACTTGCACCGAACCTTTCAACCGTTCAACATTGGCCCGCACCACATCTAAACCCACACCCCGGCCCGAGACCTCCGTCACAAAACTGCGCGTCGAGAAGCCGGGCATAAAAATCAAGTTTTGGATCTGGTTCGGCGTCATACTGTCGAGTTCCATCGCCGACACCACCTCATGTTTAAGGGCAGTTTTTTTGATTTTTTTGAGATCTAACCCTCGTCCATCGTCGTTGACTTCGATCGCGATGGTACTTGCAGTTTGATAGCCCCGTAGCGTAATCGTGGCCGTACTGGGTTTTCCCTGAGATTGCCGTTCCTCAGGCGATTCAATCCCATGGTCGATCGCATTACGGATAATATGAGTCAGCGGATCTTTCATATCCTCCAAAATCCGTTTATCCGCTCGCGTGTCGCCGCCGATAATCTTCAGACGCACCTCTTTCCCCTGCGATCGCGCCAAATCCCGCACCAGCCGAGGATACAGATTAAAAATCGTCGATAAGGGCAGCAATCGCAGCGTTCGCACCCCCTCTTCAATATCATCGGCCAGAGTTTCTAAACGAGCCGTATCCTCAGAAATCCCCACCTGGAGGCGATTCACCAACCGACCCAAGCTTTCGAGACGAGCCTCATTCTGTTCTTGCAGACGATAGATATTCAGCAAAGCCGCCTCAGACAGAGGAGCCTGAGCCGCCGTACCCATCTGACTCCCATGGCCATTCGTCCCCCCGAGCAACCCCCCATGCTGCTCAACCGTTTTTTGTAACTCATTCTGGAACGGCTGATTCAGTTTTAAAGGCGTATTACTCGCCTCTCGCGCCCACTCCTCCCAAAACGCCACCACTTCCTCAATTTCCGAGAGTCGGTGGGCGATACGAATTTTCGTAACCGTCAGTTCCCCAGCCGTCGTCATCAGAGCATCAAGATTTTGCGTATCGACCCGAATCGTATCAATGCGATAATTCCCATCATGATGATCCGCCCCCGACGAGTTAGAGGACGTTCCCGACGGGTTCGCCCGAGCTGGCGTAGGAGCCGACTGTTGAGTTTCACCGCGAAGCCGCGCCAGACTCTCCATTAACGACAGTTGCGCCGGAGTATTGCTGATGGCTTCCTCAACCAATTGACGTAAGTCCTTAATCCCATCCCCGAGGCGATCGCACAGGCCAGTATCAAAAGTTTGTTGCCCTTGTTTCACCGGCAATAATTGTTGTTCCCACTCATGAGCCAGTTGAGCCATATCACTCATCCCCAACATGGCCGCATCCCCTTTAATGCTATGGATTTCCCGCAACACCTCATCAAGTTTCGCCTCATCCCCAGGATGCTCTTCTAAATACAAAAGTCCCCCATCGAGTTTTTGCAAATGATCCTCACTGGCCACCTGAAACGCTTGTCGTAACTCCTCATCCTCGATATAACGACTTTCCGCCACCGGAGGAGACGCATGATCATCCTCAGACTCAGACTCGCGATCGCAGATTTCCGGGGCGGTAATAGCTTGGTGAATCAACTGCCGAATGCGATCGAGGCCCATCAGTAGGCGATCGCACTGTTCATTATCAAGACTCACCTCCCCCGACTTCACCGGAGCGAGTTCCTGTTCCCAATCATGAGCCAATTGGGCCACCGCCGTCACCCCCAACATCCCCGCATCTCCTTTGAGGCTATGAATTTCCCGTAGCAGTTCTTCAAGTTTGGCGCGGTCATCGGGGAATTGTTCGAGATGCAGCAAGCCATCATAGAGTTTTTGCAGATGCTCGTGACTAGCCTGTTGAAAGGTAGAGCGCAGTTCATCATCCTCAATATAGGCCACCGTCTCCAGCGGCGCTTTCCTTGGGGGAGACGGCGCAGGAGACGGAGCGGTGGCTGAACTCAGCGGCGGCGGCGACAAGTGCGGGTAGAAATGGGCGCGAATCGCATCGAGTCCCTCATAGAGATGATCAGCTTGAGCTTCAAAACTGCCACCACTCTCGATTAAGTTCAGCAAATCTTGTTTCCAGCCCTGGGTGAGCTGTTCTAACTCCCCATCATCTCCCGCCAACTGCTCTAACTGCTCGAGATCCCGAAACAAGGATTCAATGCGATCGCCCTGATTCGTCCCCTCAGCCGCATCATCTGAATCATGGTCTTCTAGGGCCAAGAGTTCGGCTTCGAGGCGAGCTAGGAGATCATCGACCTCCCCCGTATCTGTCGGACTCTCTGGAGGCCTCTTTGTCGGCTGAGAACGCTCCACTGAGGGAGGTTGACTCGCCTCGTTCGCCGCTTGAGCCGGACGAGGGGGCTGGCCGTGATCTCCAGGTTCTCCATGAGAAGACTCGCCCGACTCCTGAGATCCCATCAATTTCGCCAACACATAGAAAGTTTGAACTCCCGAGGGTTCCCCCGTAATCGCTTCTCGGACGAGGCCATCGAGGGCCGTTAAGCCCTCGTCGAGTCGTTGCTGAACCTCGGCATCCAAGTTGACCCGGCCGGCCTTGACCTGGCTCAGTAGATGTTCCCACTGTTGGGTTAAGGTGGCGATATCTTTGAGCCCCAACATCCCCGCATTACCTTTGAGGGAATGGCTTTCTCGAAGTAAGTCCTCCAGGGTTTCCGTATCGCCAGGATTCTCTCGCAACTGGGCCAGTCCTGCTTTAATTTTCTCTAAGCCATCTTCACTGGCTTCTTGAAAGATTCCCCGGAGTTCTTCATCATCAATGAGCATGGTTTGGACGATTCCCCCATAACCGTGGCTGGTGGATGACGACCTGGGTTTGGTTGCCATCCTCGTCCATCTTAACGGATGCCGTTGCTCACTTGGTTCGTCCCGCCGTTTTAGCTTGTTCGAGGGCAATCTCTTTGACCGCCTGCAACGATTCACCGTTAGCATGGCCTTCAATGGCTTTGACCGCTAACTCTTGAACCTGGTGTAAGGTGGCCTCAAGCTGTTGACTCAGAGACTGGATTTGTTGGCGGCGATCGCCGATGGTACGCTCTAAGCCCTCAATTTGCAACTCATAGCGGCGTTGTTGCCCCTCAATCTCTTGCTGACGCAGTTCCAGAGCGCTATTGACTTGATGGGTTGCGATCGCCCGTCCTTGACTTGTCCCCTTGTGTATCTGTTCGGCTCGCTGGCTTGGGAAGGCTTCCACTTTAGCCTGTAACTCGGCCCACTCACTCTCTCGTTCGGCGATCGCTGTTTCCCGTTCCTCCCAGGCCCGTTCCTGTTCTTGTCGAGATTCGGCGAGCTGACGGTATTGGTCCTGCAACTGTTGTTGATAGCGTTCCTCATCGATTTCTTGGGCAATCTTGCGTTGATAGAGATACTCGTCGTTCTCCCGTTTCCAGAGAGTTTCGAGTTGTTGCCGTTCTTCATCAAAGGAACGCTGCCAATCCGCTTGTTCCTTGCCCCAAGCCTCTAGTTCCCCTTGCAACTCTTCTTGCAATTGCTCCCGTTCAACCTCAAATTCCTCAGCAAACTGTTTAGATTCGTTGAGATAACTCTCAACTAAAGTTGTCAATGTAGTCTCATCAACAGACTCAATCTCATAGAGGTTCCGTAACCGCTCTTGTTTCGACTCAATCTGGCTCAACACCTCTGCAAATTGGCTAGCATCTCGGGTTAAAATCTCCGAAAGCTGACTAAAAAACCCTCCAAAACCTAATTGAATTTGCTGCAATTGAGCCAAGGTATAGTGACCCTGAACCTGGAGTTGTTCTGGCTTCTTTGACTGCTGGGAGAGAGCTGAGTCTGTTGAAGACTCTGGGCGAGCGGCAGGTTGGGGGGCTGGCGATCGCTGTGCCTGTTTCACTTGAGCTTGCAAGTCTTTTTTCTCATCTAATAAAGCCTCATACGCTTCTAAAATCTCAGCTTTGGTATTGCGATTGTTGATGCGTTTAGCCATGATAAAACTCTCCGAAATTTTGTTTTGTAGTAGCAAGAAATGTCGCCTTTTGGGTGATTTTTGTGCGTTTTCAGGGAATCGGGTTAATTTTTTGCCTGAAATACAAAATCGTAGTAGAGGCATAATCTGCCATAAATTTTCCTGATTCCCCTAAACCCTGAAGACCCATTTTTGTTTCCAATTACACAAGTTATTAGAGTGATTGCCTGTTCCCTGTTCCGGTGTTCCCTGTTCCCTTCTCTTGCCTCTTGCCTCTTGCCTCTTGCCCTAACCAAAAGCCTGCACCGACAAGGCCCGGGCCTGTTGCCGCGCCTCTTGCAGTTGGGCGCTAATCTCAGCCAGTTGGGCATCCTGCTGCGCCAACACCGCCTCCAAAGACTCCAGTTTCACCTGATAGCCTTGTTCTTGTCCCTGCCAAGTCTTCTCAAGTAACTCCCGACGACTGCGTGACTGCCGATGCACCTCTTGGATGGCCTCAGTCTTCGCCATTTCAAAGGCTTGGTGTAACTCCTCCTCAAAGCCCGCCACCGAGGCGCGATCGCGCTCAATCTCGGCTTGATGAGCCGTTAACACCGCTTCTCGGGCTGTCCAGTCTTTCTGCTTCATCTGACCCTGCTGAGCTAACTCAAGCTCCTGTTCTCGGGCAGCTCGGGCATAATCATCTGCATCCCGTTGCCGCTGCTGCTGCTGATGATAGGCCGCATCAGCTTCTTGCTGTTGCCGCTGTTTTTGCCGCTGTTGCCGTTTGGCCTCCCAAACCTCCTGATGCTGCTGTTGCTCCTGTTGCCAACGTTTGCGGGTTTGCTGGCGGCGTTTATCGAGGGCTTCATACTCTTGGGCGATCGCATCGCGCAATTCCCGTTGTGCCTCGGCCTGTTCTCCCCGCAACAGATGCAGCTGATCGGCCACAATGCCAATATCATACAATTGTTGCTGCTGTCGCCGGGCAACGGCGATCGCCCGTTGCATTTGCTCTTGTTTCTCGAACTCCCCTCGCAGGCGATCGCTCAACTGGGTTACGGTCGTATCCACCTCCAGTTGCAAGTCCGCTAAGCCCCGTACAATAGCGTCAGGCGTATAACCGGCAACCTCAGAGACTAACACTTGCTCCTGATGCCGTTGGACTTCTTCTTCTCGCGTCGTAACTTGATAGGCCTGCTGTTGCTGTCGGGCTAAAATCCCCTGGAATTGCTCGAATCGAACTGTTTTATCGTCCCGTTGACTATTACTCACAAAAGGCTCCTCCTCAGATTCGTTGCTGACTAAGGTGTGCAGTTAATCCAATCCATTGCTGGCGAGGAAGGTCAGATTGAGCCTTGGCCTGAGCCTTAGCCCAATCTGACGGGGTCTGCTGCGTCGCTCTCGCTAGTAGTGTTGATTTTTTAATCAACCTAACTCCACTGTAGCGACCGTTGATTTTTTTGTCAAGGGCTGGCTAAACTAAAGAGGCCAAGTGCCGGTCGAGGGCGATCGCCCCAGAAGACCGTTGCGCCCTAGCCCCGAGGATCAGATCGTGGAAGAAAGCTTTGGACAAGTCATTCGTAGCGCCCGCAAAGAATTAGGCCTCTCCCAGCGAGGCCTAGCCCAGCAACTAGAATTAGACTTCACCTACCTCTCCAAACTAGAGAACGATCGCGCCGACTACGCCGCCAAAGAAGAGGTGATTCGGGCCATTGCCCAATGTCTCAACCTCAACGCCGAAGAACTGGTCTTCCTAGCCGGGCGCACCCCTCGCCGCTACGAGAATTTTCTCAAACAGCACGCCCAGGACTTACCGCCCCTATTTCGTCGCCTGTCCGAGAATCCTGACTTCGCCGCCGAGGTGTTCCGCCTAGCCCGACAACCGCGCCCTAAATCCTGACCCCAATTCTCATGGACATTGGACAACTACTACTGGTTTTCCTAGGACTGATTACCGGCATCGCCTCAGGGGTACTGGGCATCGGCGGCGGAATTTTGCTGGTTCCGGGCCTACTCGCTTGGGGCCTACCCATCCAACAAGCCAGCGCCACCAGTTTAGTCGCCGTCTTCATCAACGCCCTCTCAGGAACCATTCGTAACTGGCGAACCGGAGACTCACAGCCTCAGGGGTCCGTGGGTTTAGCCATCGGCGGCATCAGTACCGCACAACTCGGGGCCTCCATCGCTACGCAGATTCCCGCCTGGGCCTTAGCCTTCAGTTTCGCTGCCTTGCAACTGCTAACCATCTATTTCATGGGCTTGCGCCGCCGACTGGCCCAAAACGCACGGACCCAAGACATTAAAAGCGACATTCAAACCCCAGACATCGACTCGGTTCCCCGATGGCGGGCCATGGCACTCCTCATCAGCATCGGACTCCTGGCCGGATTGCTCTCGGGCCTATTTGGCATTGGCGGCGGTGCGGTGATGGTTCCACTTCAGATGCTGTTCGTCGGCATGGCCATCAAACCCGCCATCCGCAACAGTTTAGGGGCAATTATGTTTATCGCCCTATCGGGGTTAATGCGACATAGCACTGAGGGCAATGTCTTCTGGCTAGAGGGACTCTTGTTAGGCTTTGGAGGAATGATGGGAGCGCAATTAGGCAGTCGCAGCCTCCCAAACTTGCCCGATTCCCTCGTCAACATCTTATTTCGCCTATTATTACTAGCCATTGCCGGCTATACCCTGGCCCGGGGAATTGAGAGTTTAGGGAGTTAGAGAGACCATCAATCCGCTAATTCTTCGATCCAAGTATCACTGAATTGACAATCTTGGAGGGTTCCATCGGAAAGAGCCATATCCCTGGAGTCCTCACTGTTAAACGTGATGTTTCCCGTGCGAGCCTGCTCGTAGGCTCGTTCATCGGTCATTAAGTCCAGGGTCGAGCGACGATAGCGACATCGGGCATAAACCGCCCGCCGTTGGGGCCGTTCCACGTTAAAAGCATTCATTTGCACCACACAGCGGTCATCCTCCCAACCTTGCACCCGCGCTTCAATCACAATCCTGCCAAAACCGATGGCCGTGGCCACCGGTTGGCAATGCTGGAGTTGATCGAGATAGTCCACAAACTCGACATAGTTGGGTGGACTGACGGGTTCAACGGGCCTGCCATTTTCAAGGCAGGTTCGTTGGCCACTGCTATCTTCGTAGAATTGCGGACAGTCCGGGTCATTCGCCAGGGCGATCGAGCTGAGGTTGGCCAGTAGGGTTACGCTTAAGCTCAACGTTATCAGGGAAAGGGGTTTGAGCATGGGGGATTTACCAAAACAAGAAAATGTTGTTCTCTTCTCCCTGCCACCCTAACAGGTATACCGAGAGAGTCCGTAGGACTGTGGCCTCTCGTTTGGCCCTGTTCGACAATATCCCTAATTAAATTGCTTGAGGAACCGCAAATCGCTGTTATAGAGGCGGCGAATATCGTCCATTTGGTGCAGAACCATAGCAAAGCGTTCCACCCCGAAACCCGCTGCAAAACCGGTGTAGCGTTCACTGTCGTAGCCCACCGCTTCGAGTACATTGGGATCGACAGTGCCACAACCGAGGACCTCAAGCCAGTCTCCTTTCCATTTCACATCCACCTCAGCACTAGGTTCGGTGAAGGGGAAATAACTGGGGCGAAAGCGAATCTCGACATCCCCAAAGATTTGCCGCACAAACTCGCGAATGGTTCCCTTTAAGTCGGTGAAGGTGAGTCCCTCATCAATGGCCAGCAGTTCAATTTGATGGAATACCGCCGAATGAGTGGCATCTACCGTATCGCGACGATAGACACGCCCAGGGGCCACCACCCGGATGGGGGGCTGTTGCTGTTCCATATAGCGAATTTGCACCGAGGAGGTGTGGGTTCGCAAGAGGCGATCGCCCGGCAAGTAAAAGGTATCCTGCATATCCCGGGCCGGGTGATCGGCGGGAGTATTCAGGGCCTCGAAGTTGTAATAATCCGTCTCGATTTCGGGACCTGTGGCCACGGTATAGCCAAGGCCGACAAAGATATCCAGGATGCGATCGATGGTGCTATTGAGGGGATGACGACGACCTTGGGGAACCACCACCGCCGGCATGGTTACATCGAGGGT